>JBJXDW010000013.1:0-26063 GCA_046154445.1 Fimbriimonadaceae bacterium
AGGTGTTACTTTCAAAGGAAAAGTCACCTGCTTTCTCTGCCGACTATCATCCCAAACTTTGCCCGTCAAATAGGTGCCGAGATAGTGAATCGTAACCGTATCCCCTTCCTTTGCCACGGCCCCAGAACCAACCTTGTCATCAAAAACATCATAAACACCCTCCTCACCTTTCTTCAAAACATAAAGCAACTTGATTTCAAAATGTAAATCCGCTTTTGGCGGAATTTTATCCCGACCCGCATCGCCGTAAGCCAGTTTATGAGGAATATCCAGCTCGCGTGTGCCGCCTTCTTTCATCCCAACAACGCCTTCTTCCCAACCCTTAATCACGCCGCCTTGACCAACTGCAAATGATAATGGCAATTTACTTTCTACATCATCCATATTTGCATCAAACTGCTTGCCGTCTTTGACAAATGTTCCTCGATAAATCACGAACACCACGTCATTTTCAGCTACCGCACGCCCTTTCCCTTCAACCGTATCTTTTTTAACAAGTGTCTTCAAACCCGTGTCATATTCCGATTTCTCACTCTTGTCGCCGCCCTGGCAACCAACCAGCAACAGACTCACCACTGCCATCGAGGCATATCCGGCAAAACGCATCCACCAATGGTACCTTTCTGAACTCACGGTAAACTCAACGACCCATGGGGTCCAAAAATTCCAAAAAAGTCAAAAATTCTGGACCCGCTACTATCCAAAATCGAAAGGCATCGTTTGAATACCATTTCGAAGACACATTTGAAGCGGGAATCGTACTAGTAGGCTCTGAAGTCAAGAGCCTATTCCTCGGTCGCGCCAACCTCACAGACGCCTATTGCCAAGTCAAAAACGGTGAACTATTCCTTTTCAGCCTCGATATCGAACCATACGAATTTAGCTCCGCATTCCAACACGAACGCCGAAAAACACGCAAGCTCCTCATGCACCGATCCGAAATCGAAAACCTCGAACGAAAATCCGAACAAAAGGGACTTGCAATCATCCCCTACAAAATCTATTTCAAAGGCGGCAAAGCCAAAGTCGCCATCGCTCTCGCACGCGGTAAAAAAATGTACGACAAACGCGAAACAATCAAAGCCCGCGACGAACAACGCGATCTCGACCGCGAACGCTAAACTTCATCCGGCCAACATCCACGTTTCCCAAGCCATTTCCCATTAAAACTATGAACCGCCGGCCCAGTCATCGTCACCGACTGCCCCTCCATCGAAATCTCTAAATCACCACCAGGCAAGTGCACCAAAACAGAATCCCCGCACCATCCATAATCCCGAGCCGCAACCGCGCAAGCACATGCCCCAGTCCCACAAGCCAAAGTGATTCCCGCGCCCCGTTCCCATGTCACCTGCCGCAAACTTCCATCCGCCAACTTGCAGAGAAAATGAACATTTGTCCTATCATGATAAGCTGGGTGATGCTCCAAATTACGTCCCCATTTCTCCGTTTGAATGTCTAATTCGTTAGGCACAAACACAACTAAGTGCGGATTCCCCATACAGACACCCTGCGCATCATAAGTTAAACCCTCGATTTCTACTGATGACAGAAAATCTTCACTAAGCAAAACCCCGTCCCCCATCTTGACCGACACCATTTCGCCAACGACTTGGCAAATCAATACCCCCGAACCAGTCTCGATCCGATACTCACCACTCCCCCCAACTCGCGCGTGGTGCCACTTGGCAAAACACCGTAACCCGTTCCCACACATCTCCGCTTCCGAGCCATCCGGATTCAACATTACCATCCGAATATCCGCCACGTCGCTCGAGTAAGCAAGCAACAACCCATCCGCACCCACTCCAAAGGTACGCTTGCATACAGCTTGCGCAAGCTCCGATAAATCACACTCTTCTAGATTCACCGGAACCCGCTCAATCAGCACAAAATCGTTTCCGATTCCATGCCACTTCTCAAAAGTTAAGCTCAATCTTCGTCAGCTGGTCGATCCTCTTTTTCAGGAGCGCCGCGATCCTCTTCCTCACGCTGTCCAACTTGCTTGCTTGGCACAATGCTCGTTACCGCATGTTTGTAAACCAATTGCGTCGGCTTACCGGGTGAATCAAGGAGCACTGTAAAAGCATCAAATCCTTTTACACTTCCGCGCAACTGAACGCCACCCATCAAATAAATTGTCACTTGGATGTTCTCTTTCCGAACTTGGTTTAAGAACATGTCTTGTAAGTTAATTGCTTTGCCCATTTCATTTTCCGCTCAAATCAGAGATTGACGACAAAATCGTTGCCAAAACCCTCTCTTGCGACTCCACTGAGGTGGGATCTATGTCATACACCATCAGACCAGGTTCCTTACGCATCCAAGTCCTCTGACGCTTCGCATATTGAACCGTTAGGGTCAACACCTCGGCCTTCGCCTCATCAAACGTCGTTGCGCCCGACAAGTGCTTAGTCCAAGTGTGATACCCGATTGCGCGCATTGCAGGTGCATTTTCTGCAATTCCTAATTCATTAAGGTTCCGAACTTCTTCAATCCATCCCCGCTCAACCATAACCTCAAGACGCTGCTCCAAAATCTGACGGTGATGGTCACGCTCAACTTCCAATCCATACTTCAGCTTCAAAAAATTCGGAATCTCAACCGAAATCTCCGTTGTTCCACCGAGAATTTTTTCCAAAGCACGCCGCACCCGCACAGGATTATTCAGATCAACCCGACTCGAACGAGCCACATCCAACCGAACTAACTCTGCAACTAAAGCCCCAATACCCTCCGACAACTCCCTCTCCATCAACTCCTCTCGAATCGCCGGATCAGGTGGCCCGCTCATCTCCGAATATCCTTCAAACAATGCCCTTATATAAAGCCCTGTCCCGCCAACCACCACCACATCACTCCCATCCTCCCAAGCCCTCTCCAAAACTGGGATCACCCGCCGGATCCATTCCCCCAAACCAAACTGTTCATCAGGAACACAAATATCGACCATCTCATAGCGACGAGTTTCACTAGGCTTGTTTGTCCCAATATCAAACCCAAGATAAACCTGAAACGCGTCCGCACTCACCAAAACCGCCCCCAAATAATCACATATCGTCTCAGCAATTGAGCTCTTTCCCGATCCTGTCGGCCCCATAACCGCTATCAAACGAGGACTGCTTTCCACACCCACCTTTTACCTAACTCAACTTCTCAACCCGAGACTTCACCCTCAACAACCCAATTCCCGTAACAAAACCAGGAATTCAAGTGGTAACAAGCGGAACAAATCCCTTGCTGGATCCTCGACCGAGTCCTCTCGGCGATCCACAGGGCAAATATGAATTCGTTGAACACCAAGGCTGGAGTTCTGTTACTCACTTTCGCTGCCACGTTCATGGGCAGCGCTAGCGCAAGCGCACCCTACGACCTCGTGCAACCCAAAATGCGCGAGATGATCAACGTTGCTAACCAAGCGATGAACACTGGCAATATTGACAAAGCAATCGCCTACACAGACCTTATTCTTGTGCAATCAGAAGTTAAATACTCCATCAACACCGATGGAATCGCCGACTACCAGCGCGAAAACTCACGCGCCGCCGCCCACAAAGCAATCGAAGCATGGACAGAAGCCCTCAACGGAGAAGTCAAATTCACCGAAGTCGAATCAAATCAAGCAAACGTTCGCATCAAATTTGAGCAAGACGTACGGAGCATTGGAAACGAAGTCGCCGGCTATGCCGTCTGGCAACGCCAGGTTTACGACTGGGGCAACGGACACTACTCACCCAAGCTCAGCGGCGACATTAGCCTCCGATCAAAAACCCCCACCGGACGAGATATGCCCGAAGGCGCAATCATTCATTCCGCCTGCCACGAACTCGGACACCTACTTGGGCTTTGGGATAGTCCCAACTTCGGAGACGTCATGGGGCCACTTCACCTCAAAAATCCAATCACAAAACCAAGTATCACCGAAGTCACAGCACTCCGAGATGCCCGACTGATAGCCCAGCAAATCTCCCAAACCTGTATGGCCCAAAAACAGTCGAACGGCTACAAAAACTAGCTTTTCAACCCCTCATCACCAAGCCCGGTCCGCACGCCCCTGCGGCCGGGCGCCCTATTTTTGAAGGTACAACAATCCCCATTGAAAAAACTCCTTCCGTGGCTCGCAGCTGGTGCCGGAGCATTTGCCTACGGCGCCCTCATTGAAGCCAATCGTCTCGTTGCTGAGCAGCGCATCCTCAATATCCCCCGCTGGCCTGCCAACCTCGCCGGATACCGCATCGGGTTCATCGCCGACCTCCATATCCGCGACCAACAAACTATCACCCTCACCCGAGCCGCCCTCGCCTGGCTCAAAGACCAAAACCCCGACATCCTCATCATCGGCGGTGACCTCGTCGATCGAAACATTCCCTACTACCGTCACCTCCTCAAATTCGCCCTTGAAGATCTCACCCACTTCGCCGGAAAATCCATCGCAATCCCAGGTAACCGTGATCACGACCGAGGCGATATCAGCCACATCCGCGAAATCGTCGAATCGTTCGACTGCAAATTCCTCCTCAACCAAGTCCATCACCAAAACGGTATCGAATGGGTCGGAATCGATAGCGCCAATGGTGGTGCCCCATCCCCCTACAAAACCCTCGAGCAATCCAATCCCAAAAATCCTCTCGTTGTTCTCTGGCACGAACCCGATATGGTCGAAATGCTCCCTATCGGCCCTGAGCTGATGCTCTCCGGACATGCTCACGGAGGACAATTCACAACCCCCTGGGGCTGGCCCCCCATGCGCACCCGCAACGGCAAAAAATACATGCGCGGCTTCTATCCCAACGCCCCAACCCCCCTCTATGTCACCCGCGGCCTCGCCACCACCTTCCTCCCCGCCCGCCTCTTCTGCCCCCCCGAAGTCGCAATCCTCGAAATCCGTTAAATCAACTCTAGTCACTCGTCATCCCAGCGTGTCATCCCGGCGAAAGCCGAGACCCACAACCCACAACATCCACAAACGAAGTGTGCCCCGGGTTGCAAAACCCGGCAAAAAACAAATCCCACTAAATCGTCATCCCGGCGAAAGCCGGGACCCACAACAGCTAAGAACCTCAAGCTCTCGAAAAAAATCCATCCAATTCCCGTCTTCTCCGCGCGTCATCCCGGCGAAAGCCGGGACCCACATCACCTAAAAACCTCAAGCTCTCGAAAAAAAAATCCATCCAATTCCCGTCTTCCCCGCGCGTCATCCCGGCGAAAGACGGGATCCAAAACCCACAACAACCACAAACCCTGCATAACCAGACCGATCAAATTCGGACGCAAAAATGGCCCATGAATACCGAAAACTCTCGAGGCTTCCAACTCTACCAAAACCCCAGAAACTGGATGCGCCGACCGCTAACGGTCGAAAAAAAGAAGAATCAAGAAAGTACTTTCAAATCCCAACTCTCAATAACTATCATAAACGTAGAATAAAATAGCAATCAAAATGCCCCCAACTGATACCACTATCAAGTTCAAAGCAACCCTCCACAAGCCCGTCGAAAACTCATCCGAAGGCTGGACATTCCTTCGCCTACCCCAAGACGCCAGCGACAAACTCCCCACCCGAAGCATGGTTTCCGTCGAAGGCACAATCAACAATTCCCCCTTCACCGCCACCCTCCAACCCGACGGAAAAGGCGGTCATTGGCTCAAAGTTAGCAAAAATCTCTGCAAATCCTCCAAAACAAAAGCCGGAGACCAACTCACCCTCGAAATTGCCCCCTGCGAAGTCGAACCAGAACCCGAAGTCCCCGACGACCTCCAACAAGCGCTAAACGATCACCCCGACGCTCAACCCGCCTGGCACAAAACCACCGCCATTGCACGCCGCGATTGGATCTCATGGATCACCTCCGGCAAAAAGGCCGAAACCCGAACGAAAAGAATCGAAACCGCCATGGATATGATGTCCAAAGGCAAAAAGCGCCCCTGCTGTTTCGACCGATCGGGAATGTACAGCAACACCCTCAACTGCCCTGTCGCCGCAGACGTCATTGAATGATTCTCGCTGGTCACAAGTTGGGGAATGTTCGAAAAGAGCCCCCACACCGAAGAACGGGGAGGGATTAAGGGAGGGGGTGATCAACTACAAAGACTGTTGGTTTACCTCAACTCAAGCAACCGCTCAAACAACTTCACCATCGCCCAAGTGTCCCTCTCGCAATACTTAAGTAGAGCCTCCCGCCGACGAGCTAAGTCGTCACCAAAAAGCTCACCCGTCCGCGCCAACACATAACTCATTTCCGCCATCCCCCCACTCTTCACTTCCAAATCGTCATAACTCAAACCCGGAACCATTACCGGCAACACAACTTTGATCGAACTCTTCCCCCGAAACTTCGGATGATAAACCAACTCACCAAAAAACTTCTCCAAATCCACCGACGACTTCAAAAACTGACCCATCAAAGCATTCGCTCCCGGGACTCCCGCCGCCATCAAACGGTTCAAACACCGCTTTTCAAACGGTGAATAATGCATGATGCTGCCCGCACCTTTAAACACATCCGTCAACGCCGCAACAATCGCCGGATGAGGATCCTCGCTATCCAAATCGATAAATTGATAATGAGCCATTGCCCCGCTAGGCTCACTTAAAACATGCGCACTAAACTGAAACACCACCAACTCCCCGCCGCGCATCCCGTTATTCACCGGGAATAAAGGCGAGGCCGTTTCAAAATCCAAAAAAACCGCTGGATAACGCACCTCCGCCAGCGCCGCCCCAAGCTTCTCCGAAACCCAAGGCTCCCGACCACTCGCAATCGCCCGCCGAACCCCCTCCGCCCGCAAACTTAATTCCATCTCCGCCGGTAATTCGCTCATCCGCCGATAACCAGCCTCGCGCAGAGCCGCATATTTGCGCTTATCCAGATTAGGCGCAAAAAGCAAATCATCGTCCGATAACCCCGAAAAACAGTGACTCAAAAACGGACACGTCGCCTCACAATGCCGACCGGCCTCAATCTGCTCGGCCTCCCCCGAACTCAAAGTCGTCAACAAAGCCATAATTTCCGGAACCAAATCCTCTGCATCCCGCCTGCAAATATCCGTCAAATCCTGAACGACTAACAAATCCTCCACCCGGCTCTTCTCAATCGAAGGCGCATCTTGAGCAATCAACACCAACTCAACTCGGTCAATCTTTAACCCCGCCCGGGTCAACACCAAATATTGAAAAACCGCATCAACAACATGACCATCATTGATTGACTTCGCCGCCTTAACTTCTCGAATCCCCCACCCCTCACCCACACGATACAAAATATCAAACTGCGCATAAAGCCCGCCTTCCTCAAAAGCCGCTTCATAAAGAACGCCATGCCCTTCCCGCAAAAGCCGCTCCGTCTCAACCAATCGATCCCTAGTTGTGCGACCTTCAATCTCAATCCCTCCCGGATTCAAGCCTCGACCCATCAAACCCACCTGCTGACCAATCGCCGCTCGTGCCTCCATCGCCTCATCACGAACCATTAGCTCTGGCTGATTCAGCCGAAGCCAAAGACGCTTGGCGCACTTCTTTCCATCCTTAAACGACGACTTAGAAAGTCGCACTGAGTGAAAACTCACCTATTCAACATACCCGCCTCAAGGAAGGCGAATATCCTTCTTGATCCACTTTGCATGCATATCAAAATAAATCTCATTACGTCCACCCGTATGGGCAGACCAACCCGTTTGTGGTGGCTCGTTACCGCCAACATTCCAAAGCGTATGAGCGTAATTCCACCAGCCCGCTTCAAAAAATGGTGACATCAACCACTCTTGTGTGCTCACGTTCGTCCCCTTTGCCTCGCAGACCGCCGCCGCATTTCTTCCCCGAGTAAACCGAACTGAACTCACGTTGGTCTCCGCTAGCAAATCACTAATATAATTCGTCCGTCCCTTCGTAGCATCGTCGACCCCGTTCTCGCGCCAAGGAGCATCAAAATAACTTTTCCAGCCCGTCAGCTTTGCTGTGCCCAATATAGGCGAGAAGAAAATATCCTTATTCTTGAGATAGGGGTGCCAAAGTGGCATGAAGCTACCGACAACTGCATATTTACGACCATCTGCCCTGACCGCCGGAGTCAACTGCAAGTCACTATCCGGAACCCACGGCATCAAATCATCATAGTCATTCACATAAAGCTCATTTCCTAATCCAATCTGACGCAAATTACTCAAACACGACGTCCGCTTGGCCGCACTCTTTGCCTGTGCAAATACCGGAAACAAAATCGCCGCCAAAATTGCAATGATCGCTATAACAACCAAAAGTTCAATCAATGTAAAAGCACGTTTCACATTCCTAACATACCAAATCCGATTGTTAAGAATGTGCAAATCCTAACCCCTTTTGAAAAGCCAGTCTGACGGCACACTTCGACGCCGCATCCCCGCTGATTCAACCTCCCAAAGCATTTCCCGCTTCCCTCCTCCATCAATATAAAGCAATTCAAACATTTGATCGTCCTTCACCAACTGAACCAGAACTTGACCCGCTTGCTCGACCCCCTGCTCACTCAAATCCAAGAGTGTAAGCCCGGCCAATCTCAAGCGGCTCCCATCATCACTCTTCAAAGAAAATGCAAGACTCCCATCCATGGAATTCTCAAATTCCCACTAAACGCACCCCAAATGAATCGCCACTGATTCGCCCGAGTCTCGAACCCCGTGCGATCCACCGTGCCCGAAAAACCTTCGACCGAACAATACCGACCCCCACATCAATCCGCCCAAAGCCCAGGCTCCAACAATCCACCAGGCGCCGACTACTGCAGGAAATGCAAAGTCACCGGACGACCGACGGTTCCTCCCATGCTCTGAAACGCCACTTTCACGGTTCGGCTTTCCTTCACCACGAAAGGGCGGATGAGATCCTCACTTGACTCTGTCGGGTCACTCCCATCCGTCGTAAACTTTGCACCAAACCCATTTCCCCCACCCGGAACTGGCATGACAAAAGAATCTCGAAACGCAATCAAATGATTTTCAACATCCGGCACAGGAACATTGCTCTCAATCCCCAATACATCCAAACGCTCACTTTGCCTTGGAAGTCCCGCTGAAAATCGGCTCCAATTCTTAATCGCATTTGGACTCCATAGCGATTCGCTCAAAGCCAGCACTCGAGGAAACACCATCTGCTCAACCTCCGACCAACTCTCCATCTGCTCTGTCCAAACCTGTCCTTGCCCACCCAAAACCAATGCCTGCTGAGGCACCGTCAATCCTTTAGGCATCGGATCAAATTCATAAACTTCTTTCGTTGGCGTCGAAACATACTCATGATCAAAATATGTCTTCTGTTGAGGTGCCAAAATCGCTTGATCACCAGCCAAAACTGCCGCCCGAGCCCCTGCTTCTCCTTGCCAGCTCATAACGACCATATTAGGAATAGCCCCCCCTTCCAAAACATCATCCCACCCAACTGCAGTGCGACCCTTTGATTTTAAGTAACTCGCCATCCGCCGCACAAAGTAGCCGTATTCTTCTTCCGTCCCATTCAACCTTTCGCGCTGTCGCAAAGACATACAATCTGTACAAGTTTCCCAAGTTCTTTTATCAACTTCGTCCCCACCAATGTGAACATATTTACCCGGGAACAGTCCGACAACTTCGTCAAGAACAATTTCCAAAAACTCATAAGTTCCCGCTTTACCCGGACAAAATGTATTGACAAACTGGGTGCGAATGACTGGCAAAATTCGGTTAACACTTGCTTTGTCACAGGCCAATTCTCGGTTCACCCAAAGCGCCGGTAAGCTATGACCCGGCATTTCAATCTCAGGAACAATCTCGATATGCCGCTCCGCAGCATACTTAACAACCTCTCGAATATCGTCCTGTGTATAAAATCCACCATAAACTTGATACACACCATCATTCTGTTGAAAGAAAATTTGTGAATGATCATATCCGCGACCATCCCCAATTCTCCAACCGCCAATCCGCGTCAAGTCCGGATATTTTTTGATTTCAATTCGCCAACCCCCATCATCAACTAAGTGCCAATGAAACTTGTTAAACTTATACAATGCCAATGAATTAATAAACTTTTTGACGTTTTCTTTACCAAAGAAATGCCTCGATTCATCCAGATGCATGCCACGCCAAGAAAATCTCGGCGAATCCGATATCTCGACCGAAGGCACATTCCAATCAGTCACAACAGGTCGGCTCGATTCAATCTCTACGGGCAAAAGTTGCCGCAAACTCTGAATCCCGTAAAACAACCCTGACGCTCCAAACGAGCGCACATTCATATAGCCCGGTCGAACGCTCACCCGATATCCCTCCTCCCCTAACCACTTCAATTCCGACTTAATATTAAGCTCAATATAATCCTTGGCTGGTTTCATCGGGCGGATCGGCAAAGGATAGCCCGTCGATCTCCGCAGTATTAACGCCAGTTTCTCAGCCTCACTCACTGCATCACCCGTAGCAACAATGACAGTTGAAGGCAAGACTTCAAACTCCCCCGGTTTCTTCAAATACTCCTGAGGTTGAGGCACAATTGGCGGTAATGGCGCAGTTTTCTGCCCCATTAAACCGAATGCCATCACAAAACCCACCAAACCGATCGCCATGCGCCATTTAATTCTACCGGACCATCTCCCAAAGAACCGACTCGAGCTGAATTCGTTTCCAAGGCAACAACCCAGAACCAAATCAAGCAGTCAAACGTTAAAGTAAAATAGAACAAGAGAATTCACAAAAATGTTGACCGCCACGATCGCCTCCATCCCTTTACTCATTTCCGCCACCACTAAGCCAATTTCACAAGAAGCTTCCGAGTGGCCCTTCAAAATCATGGAAAGTGCCCTAGTCGTAGACAGCGAAGTCAACGGACGAAAGGTCTCCTGCATGTTCGATACTGGGTTCTCCGGCTCATACGTCCTCAATCAAAGCGTCAACGTTGGCAAACAAACGGGATCAATGAACCTCAAAGACTTCGTCGGAGTCTTCCAAGCTCCAACCGTCGCCATCACTTCACTCAAACTCGGTTCCGTAAAAATGGACACCAACGGGATGGAAGTAGTGCAAATGCCCGATCAAGATTATTCAATGAGCTACGGGACTCACTGTGACGGAATCATGGGTCTCGAAACCATCGCCCACCGTGTCACGACAATCAATTTCGAAAAATCGAGATTCCAATTCCATCCCGATAGCTACGACATCAGCAAATTCAAGGGTCAGCCCGGCAAAACCGTTCTTAAAATGCTCCCGATCGGTAACAACTCAATCGAACTCACCGTCGTCGCTCCTAATGGTGGAAAGCTTCACCTCGCACTCGATACCGGTAACGGCTTCTACAGCACTACTCACAAAGACAGTCTCGAAAGAATTGGCCTTTGGAAAAACGGAGTCAAACCAAATTTTGTTAAGCAATCATTCGTCGCTTCCGGAGCCGTCGATAGCTGGGATATCGAATTCGAAAACATGAATATTTTCGGTCAAGTTGTCCCTTATTCCGTGTGGAACATCATCGACCGACCCGCTTCAGATGCCGATGGCGATGGCACCGTCGGATTCGGATTTCTAAAAAACTTCAACATCACCGTTGACATGAATCGACGGCTCGTGATGCTCGAAAACTTTAACAAAGAAACTAGCTCACCAAAAGTTGGCGACCTCGGGTTCTACGGTTTTTACGACGAAAAATCAAAACGAACGATTATCACCCGAGTCCTCCCCGGCGGACCCGCCGAAAAGGCAGGCATTAAAGCTGGCGATTTCCTCGTTGGTATCGAAAACGAACTTCTCGAACCAATGGGATTCCGAGCTCTCCTGAACCGTCTCGAAGGCGAACCCGGAAGCATCGTGAACATCTCTACTTCCAGAGGTGGCAATCTCAGCCGCCACGCTCTCAAGCGCGAAACCATGGTCAACAAACCGATTACCAACTAGACCATTCAGCTAGTCAAGAAAACATTAAGCTCCGGATAACTCCGGGGCTTTTCTTCTGTTTCCTGGGTTATAGTCTTATTCATGAAACGACTCGTTGCTGGTATGGCCCTCGCCCTCCTTCTCACCGGTTGCCAAACCATCCAAACCGTCGGCACCAAACCAAACCTTCTCCCCTCCGGTCATCGTCTTCAATCCCCCGGTCAAAGACTCGAAATGCCCGGTCGCCCCGTCGATATGCTGCTCACCTCCGACCAAAAGCACATCGTCATCAAAGACTTTAACGTTCTCCGCGTCGTCGATCCAACAACAAATACGCTCCTCGGCTCCGAAACAATCCCCGGCGGAGCAAGCCTCACCGGCATTGCCGAAAGTCCAAAAACCAAAGAAATATGGGTCACAAACGCCCAAAATTCAATTGAAGTCTTCAGCATCAAAAACCCCGCCAAACCCGAAAGAGTCCGCGAAATCCCGCTGCCAAAGTCCACCAAAAACCAAAACTCATTCCCCTGTGGAATCACCTTCACCTCCGACGGCTCACGCGCAATCGTCGCTCTCAGTATAAATAACCAAGTCATCTGCCTCGATACCGTGACAGAGAAACCTCTTTGGACAACGAACGTCGGAATCGCCCCATATCAAGTCGTCATTCACAAAGCCAGAATCGTCGTCACCGAACAAGGCGGCCCAATCCCCAACGCAGCTGCAAAAACCGCCCCATCCGCCGGAACCGAAACCGAAATCGACGACCGTGGCATCGCCGCAAAAGGCTCCGTCTCAATCCTCGAACTCTCAACCGGAAAATCACTCACCCAAATCGTCACCGGACTACAACCCGGCGCTATCGCCATCAATCCCACCACCGAAACCGCCTACGTCGCCGAAGCCAACAACGACACCATCACCCTAATCGACCTGAAAACCAACAAGAAATCCGGCGAATTCGAATCCAAACCGAACCCCAAGCTCCCGTTCGGCTCAATGCCCAACGCCCTCGCAATCGACACCAAAACAAACCGACTCTACGTTGCCAACGCAGGCAACAACGCCATCGCCATTTTCGATCTCAAATCCAAAAAACTCCTCGGTCAAATCCCCACCGATTGGAATCCGTCCGCGGTCATCCTTCAAAACAAAAACCTCTTCATCCTCAACAACAAGGGCGTTGGCGCAAGGCCAATCAACAACCAAGAAAATCCCGCTTACAACTCCCACGAGAAAAACGGCACCCTCATCAAACTCGCCTTGGACGACACAAAGCTTTCTGAATACAGCAAGCTCGCCGCCGAACTCACCAAACAGTCCCGAATCCTCGCCGACCAATTGCGCACCGGCAACAACAAAAACATGGCCGTTCCAATCCCCAAGAAGCTTGGCGACCCTTCTCTTATCAAGCATGTGATCTACGTCATTAAAGAAAACCGCACGTACGACCAATTCTTCGGCAATCTCCCCAAAGGCAACGGCGAACCCAAACTCAACACATTCACCGACGATCACATCCCCAACCACCGCGCCCTTGCCCAGCAATTCGTCCAACTCGATAACTACTATTGCAACGGCGTCCTGAGTGCCGATGGCCACTCATGGGCTACCGAAGGCAACCTCACGCCCTACCTCAACCGTGCCTTCGGCGGATTCACTCGATCCTACACCTTCGGCGACGACCCCATCACCTACTCAAGTTCCGGATTCATCTGGGACGGAATTCTCGCCGCCGGACTCAGCTTCCGCAACTACGGCGAATTCAACTATTCCGAACCCGTTCCCAAAATCAGCGGCAAAGAAATCTTTGAAAAATACCGCACTGGCGAGCCCCTCACTTTCTCACAAAACATCGGCGTCGCCAATGTCCGCCGCTACTCCAACCCCAATTCGCCCGGCTGGAATATGGATATCCCGGATCAATATCGAATGGATGTTTTCTTGAAAGATTTCCGCGAATTCGAAGCGAGCGGAAACCTTCCCAACTTCATAACGATCTACCTCCCGCAAGACCACGCCGGTGGTCCCGTTACCCCTGCCGCCCACATGGCCGATAATGATCTCGCCGTTGGACGCCTCGTTGATGCCGTTTCTAAGTCAAAATTCTGGAAAAACACTGCGATCTTTATCAACGAAGACGATCCCCAAGCTGGCACTGACCATGTCGATGGCCACCGTTCTGTCTGTCTCGTTGTCAGCCCCTACACCCGAAACCGTGGCCTCGTTAGCGAGTTCTACAACCAAGTCTCCGTCCTCAAAACCATCAACCGCATCTTCGCAATCGCCCCCATGAACCAAAGTGATGGTGCCGCAAACCTGATGGATGCGTGCTTTAAAGCCACTGCAGACCTTGCCCCCTTCACAGCGATCACCCCCAAACAATCTCTCTACCAATACAACTCTACCGAGACTCTAAACTCGACGGCCCAGGCTTATCTCAAACAAGTCCAAAAGATCGACCTCTCCAAACGCGAAGTCCAAACCGAACGCGAAATGGATGTCCTCTCCCGATTTGTTTGGCATGCCCAAATGGGATCAAAGCCATACCCAACCGAATGGGCTGGCCCCCACGGTCGTGGGCTCAAACCTCTCGGACTCTCCCTCGGAAATAATGGCGGAATCGACTCGGACGACTAAAACAACAAATGCGCGGTCATGAATGACCGCGCATTTATTCAAAGAGCCAGAGTTTCTTACTTAGCTTTCCGCTTCGTAATCTTCACGCCGAACTTCTTCTTGTCCGCCTTAGAGGCATCAATCTCATCCTTAGAAGTAAATTTGGCGTTCACCTTTTTTTCCTTCCGGTAAACCCCACTGACTTCAACCGTATCGCCATCTTTCGGAGCCGCATTCCCTTCCAATTTCCCGCGCAAATAAACATTCGCTGTGGACGACGCACCTTTTAACTTAAACGTAATGTAAGGATTCCCCGCCTTCGAAACATGCGCCTTATATTCGGCAACGGTTCCCGTAACAATAACATCTTTCCCGTCCAGTTTGTCCTTATCCTTCAGGAGCTTGTCAACCGTCATCGCACTCGCCGCAAATGCAACTGCCGAGACCAAAACCGCCAAAACCAAAACCGAACGTTTCATGTCAGTATTTTATCAAACTACAAATCTCATAGTCCGCCAATCGGCTTCGTCCGTCCAAGAATCCCAGTTCAACCATAAACCCAAACCCACAAACTACTCCGTTCAGTCGCTCAACCAATTTGGCCGCTGCTGTCGCCGTGCCACCCGTCGCAAGCAAATCATCAACAACATAAACGCGCTGACCCGGCGAAATCGCATCAACATGCATCTCAATCGTCGCCGTTCCATACTCTAACTCGTACTCTTCCGTGATCTTATCAAAAGGCAACTTGCCAATCTTCCGAGTCAGTGCAAACGGCAAATCCAAATCGAGGGCAATCGGCACTCCAAAAATAAAGCCGCGACTTTCAATACCCGTGATAACTTCCGCACCCTGAGCTTTCGCATCCTCGCGCAACATCTCACACACTTCCCTAAACGCTTGTGGACTCTGCAAAACCGGATGAATATCCTTAAACATAATCCCCGGTTTCGGAAAATCGGGGACATCGCGAATCAAGCTCTCAGCAAGCAACTTAGCCATACGGTGTAAGTGTATACCCCCCTCAAGCTTCGACTTCGGGGCCAGGTTCCCAACCCTGCTCACTCGCCCGCATCAAAGGCGTCACATCCATATCGCGATCTATCCGTACCTGGCAGCTCAATCGAAACTGACCTAAAACACCATCCTCCTCAAGTGAATCGTGCTCCGCCTTACCCATCTCCGGCTCTTCACTATGAAACTCAACTCGGCAAGTCGTGCAGCGCGCCAAACCCCCACACCGGTGGCTCACGTCAACCCCGTTCGCCTCCAAAGCACGAACTAACTTCGTCCCTTCCTCAACCTCAAAAGACCCCACGCCTGGAACCGTAATCGTATGCATTGCCATGTCAGATCAAATCCTACCTGCGATCACTTGCCAAATAGCTCGTCAACCAATCCTCTCCGGCTAACGGTCTGTGTTTCTGGCGAACCAATCGGAGCTCCATTGTCCGCCCGAATCGCAATCACCCCCGGACGAGCAATTTTCCCCGCCTCTGGCCAAGATTCTTCCCATTTCCCAAACAATGTCCCCTCAATCGGATGCTGTATCGCCAAAAACGCTGTCGTTCCATCCGGCGTAAATTCGGGTCCGCACACTTCACTTCCCGGCACACTCGCCATAAACTGACGCAAACTGCCACGCTCCGGCCCTTCCGTCGGCACCGCAAAAAATCCATCGCGGGTCTTCAATGTCTTTTCCTGACCATCTGTCGAAATCCACATATTCCCAAACCGGTCAAAGCACACATTGTCCGGGCTGCTTATCGGGCTCACTTTCTCCTTCGGATACCCTGCATAGTAAGTCGATTCATCCTCTGGATCACCGCAAACCAAGAAGAGTTCCCATTCAAAAGTCGTCGCCGTGTGATCATTACCACCACCTTCCACAATCTCCACGATGTGTCCGTGCTTATTGTCATTTCGGGGGTTCATCGTCGTCGGGCCCTCCTTCCCTTCCTTACCCCGATCTGTATTGTTCGTACAAACAACATAAACCTTGTTGTTCACCGGATTCACTTCAATGTCCTCCGGCCGATCCATCTTCGTCGCACCCAATAAATCCGCCGCAATCCGTGCATCTATCACAACATCGCCTTGCGATTCAAAACCATTCTCCTGCGTCAGCGGGCCCTTGCCAAAAACGAGCGGCAACCACTCGCCACTTCCGTCATCATTAAACTTCGCCACATAAAGCGTCCCGTGATCCATCAAGTCCCTATTCGCTTTGCGATCTTTCGCATCATATCGGTCGCGACTCACAAACTTGTAAACATATTCAAATCGCGAATCATCACCCGAATACATCACCACCTGTCCACTTTTCGCCACATGAGTCGTCGCCGCTTCATGGCGGAACCTCCCAAGTGCTGTACGCTTTTTTGGTGTCCACGAAGGATCAAAAGGATCAATCTCAACGACCCACCCAAAGTGATAGGGCTCGTTTGGTTCTTTGCTCACATCAAACCGATCATAAAATCGCTCCCAGCTATATTGGCTCGCCCCTTTCCCAATCCCATAACGCTCTGCCGATCGAACATCAGTCTTGCTGGTATATGCCGCATGGGCAAACAAATCCTGAAAGTTCTCTTCGCCACTCAATACTGTTCCCCACGGCGTTTTCCCCGCCGAACAATTCGCCAATGTTCCAATAACCGAAATCCCATCCTTCGAAACACTCGTTTTCAGACGTGAATCACCACGAGCTGGACCCGTAAACTCCATCTTCGTCGTCGCCGAGTAACGCTTATTAAACTGACTCGCCACCACCGGGTGCCATTTCTTATCCGTTAACTTGATCTCAACAACCCCAAATCCCACTGCCTCCAAACAAACATCAATCTGATCCTTTGTTAGCTTCTTAAAGTCCCCCTGAATATCAAACATAAGCTCCGGGTTCACATACTCATGGTTCACCGCCAGCAATCCGTGGTCACTATTCTCAGATCCAAATGGCAAAGGTAAATACCCGACAAAATCGTTGTTATAGCCGAATGCCCGAGTCTGAGCCGTCGCTGTGATCTTTTCCGGATCAACTGCCACCAAAGTCGCGTCAAATGCATCCCCCCATCCAATAACCAAATGGTGCGAATACCCCTTCGCCAATGTAATTTCTTTACCCGAACTAGGTGAAATCCCCTCAAATGCTAACCCATCAACCTTGGCCACCGAATCCTGACTCACCGCTGCAAACGCCTTCCCCAACGGACTCGCCGCAAACACTGCCACGATCCCACCTTTAATCAATCCGCGACGCCCAATCCGCGACTCCACCACTTTGCCAAAATCAAGCCCCTGACCTGCATCAGATCGAACAACCATATCGCTGTCATAATGCATCTGTTTTTCGTCCATCACAACCCAAGTCTAGTACGCAAAACACCCCTCATTCCCCCCAAAAAGACCATCAATAATAATCCCTTAACATTTTCATCCAACCTACTAGGACTCAGGAGTAAACTTCTCCCCCGCATAGGTATCATAGAGAGTCCCCTATGGCCAACGAGAAAATTTTTCCTGCCCCAGATATCCTCAACGAAGTTGAATACGGAAGATTTGTCCTCACCAACCTCGCCGCCAAGCGGGCTAAACAAATTAAAGAAGGCGCTCCGCCACTCGTTCGAATCGATACGAACCACCCCCTCAGCATCGCCCTCGAAGAAATTGCCAAAGGCAAAATCAAGCCGATCCTCGGTTCGGATGCTCAAGCCGCCGAGCTCGATGAAGATTACAGCGCACTCGACGAATTGGGTCTTGATGATGTTGGTCTCCTCCTCCCCGGAGTGGACGACGAAAGCGACGACGACGACGAACTCGATCTCCTCGGCCTCGATGACCTCGGCCTAGATGACGATGAAGACGAAGAAGACGAACCCGATGAGGATTCCGGAAACGCGCTCGATACGCTCCTCGCCGACGATACCGTTGACGACGACGCGGCAGTAGTCGCCGCAACCGATGATGACGACGATTCCGTAGTTATTAAAGATGAAGATTCACCAGAAATCTCACTCGACGATCTTGCAGGTGAAGAAGAAGCCGGTAACGACGAGAAAGAGACCGACTAGCAACAATGGCAACTCCTGACCCCTACGCAGCACTAGGGGTTTCTCGCGAAGCAACCCCGGACGAAATCAAGTCGGCGTACCGTAAATTGGCGCGCCAGTACCACCCTGACGTCAACCCCAATAATCCAGAAGCCGAAGAGAAATTCAAAGAGATTAGTGTTGCCTACGCCATTCTCTCCGACGCTGAGAAAAAAGCCCAATTCGATCGATTCGGCTCAGTCGATGATCAAGGCGGATTCCAAGGTAACCCCGGTGATTTCTTCCAAGGTGGTGGTGGATTCGGCGATCTCTTCGAAGCATTCTTCGGTTCCCAAGGCGGCGGACAACAACGCGCCCGAGGCGGCATCCGCGATGGCGATGATATCCGGGCTGAAGCATCCATTAGCCTCCGCGAAGTCTTAGACGGCATAGAAAAGAAAGTCACTTTCCGACGATCCGCAACTTGCGAAACCTGCGACGGAACCGGAACTGCCGACAAATCAAAGCCCAAAACATGCGCCACCTGTAACGGAATGGGTGCCGTCACCCAGCTCCGACAAACCATGATCGGCAGCATCCGCACTCAAACGCCATGTCCCACCTGTCGAGGCGAAGGTATCCAAATCGATAACCCCTGCCCCGTCTGTAAAGGCGACGGTGTCACACCCAAACAAGAAGAACTTTTTGTCACCATCCCCGCCGGAATCGAAGGCGGACAAACCCTCCGAGTCGGTAGCAAAGGCGGAGACGGTGCCCGAGGCGGACAACGGGGTGACCTCTACGTCGTCATCCACGTCCTCGAAGATAAACGATTTATCCGCGAAGGCCGCAACATTGCAACCGAAGTTGAAATCACCTACGCCCAAGCCGCTATCGGCGACATGATTGCTGTCGAAGGCCTCACGGATCAACTTGAACTCAGCATCGAACCCGGTACCCAACCCGGCGATACCTTCCGCATCAAAGCCGAAGGTCTCCCACGTCTCGGCGGTGGCAATCGCGGCGATCTCTACGTCGAAGCAAAAATCATCGTCCCCAAAAAGACGTCCGAAGGAGAAAAGAAACTCCTCAAAGAATATGCTGAACTGCGTGGCGAACCAATCCCCCAAGGCCCCGGCAAGCCCGCCAACATTTTCGAAAAAATCTTCAAGCGCAGATAAGCAATGAGCCACTGGATCGAAGTCAAAGCCCACCTTGCTGCCATGCCCCTCGATTGGTCGGCATGGGATGCAATCTTCGATAACCACGGTGTCGCCGGAACTGTCCAAACCGATAAACCACCGACCCTATCCGGCTATGTCGGCCCCGGCTCTGAAGATTCGATCGAAGACCTCAAGGCCGCCCTCTTCGCCCACGGAGCCGCCGAAGTCACCGCCGAACCCGTCGCTGAGATCGACTGGGCCGAAGCCTGGAAACAATTCTTTGTTCCCCGCCGAGTCGGCAATCGATTCATGGTCGTCCCCAGCTGGACAGAATACGATCCTCTCCCCAACGACCTCGTCATCACCCTCGATCCCGGTCAAGCCTTTGGAACCGGCGACCACCCCACAACCCGGGGATGTCTCGAACTCCTTGAGCGTGAAGGGGCCCAAGATAAAGAAGTCGCCGACATCGGGTGCGGAAGCGGAATCCTCAGTGTCGGAGCCGGACTCCTGGGCGCAAAATCCATCGTCTGTGTCGATACCGAACTCGTTTCCTGTGCCAGCACCCGAGAAAACTTCATCCGCAATAGTGTCCAAGGCGAAGTCTTCAACGGCGCCGGATTCGAACCCCTCCCCGAAAGCGACACCTACGACCTCGTTCTCAGCAACATCATCTCCGCCGCGCTCATCGGCATTGCCCACGAAGCCGCCCGCCGCGTCCGTCCAGGTGGAACCTGGATCATCAGCGGAATTATCGAACCTAACTGGCCCGACGTCCTCGACAAAGCCACCCGCTGCGGGTTCACTCTCCAAGATCTAATCCACGAAGGCGATTGGATCGCCGCCCGCCTGAAAAAGACATAGTTCGTTTATCCCTCCCATTTCAGGGGAGGGTGGCGAGCCGCAGGCACGCCGGGTGGGGTTAAAGAACCAACAAAATACTGAATAGAAAAAAAAATGATCCTCCTCCGAGCACTCCCCCGAGCATTCGTGCAAATCCCCAACTACACCCCCAACCAGCCCATCACCCTGCCCGAAGACGAATATCGTAAATTCAAAAACGTCCTCCGGCTCGGCACCGGCGACGAAGTCGTCATCCTCCCCAACAACGGAACCGCCGTCCGCGCAACTCTCGACGGCAAAACCGCCATCCCAACCGAAATCCACCACCCCAACACCGAATCCCCCATCCGAATCACGCTCGCTCTCGGAATCTCAAAACCCGACGCCACCGAAGAAGCCATCCGAATGGCATCCGAAATCGGTATCGCCCACTTCATCCTCTTCACCGCCCGCCGGTCTATCGTCAAATGGGAAGCCTCCAAATTCGAGAAAAAACTTGATCGACTCCGAACAATCTCTCGTGAAGCATGCGAGGTCGCTTTCCGCACAAACCTTCCCACCTTCGAAGTCCTCGCCGATCTCCCCGCCGTTCTTGCCCAACACCCCGAAGCGCTCGTTCTCAGCGAACTCGATAACGTCGAAACCCCATTCCCAAAAATCACTCAAGACGCAACTTTAGTCATCGGACCAGAAGGTGGCTGGGATCCCCGAGAAGTTGCCCTCATCAAAAATCCAATTACCCTCGGCCCTCGAGTCCTCCGAGTCAGCACCGCCGTCGCAACTGCCTGTGCCATTGCACTCTCAAACCATTAATTAAACAAAACGTCCTGGGCCGGACTTACATTAACGATAACGTTATGATACATTATGTTGAATTGATCAAAGGAGATCCTTTCCAGAGAAAAAACTATGATTAACTCAAAAACCCTCACAGTCCTTGTTGGAATCACAACGTTGTCATTAGCGGCACAAGCCGACCTCGTCAAAATCACATTGACCGGAAATGTTGACTTTAATGTCATTCAAGGTTCAATGGCAGGCGTCGCAAGTGGCGCACCCGTTTCGATGTCATTCAACGTGGATTCAAACAATTTCTTAAATAGCCTATCGTTCCCAACTCGCGGCTACACTGTTATCGACAGTTCCTTCGTTATGACTGTCGACGGTCGACCGGTGACGTTTGACAATCCGCAACCCGACTCGTACTACTTTGTTCTTCGAAACAACGACCCTACGATCGATGGCTTTTTTATGTCGGCTGGTCCAGACTTGCCAAGCCCAGCAAGCGTCCACATTCCTGGCCTCAGCCCGGCCCACGAGCTGAACGTTCTTCACACATTCACAGATGGCTCGGTTTTCAACTCACTCAATATCCTTGATGCGGTCGGAACCTATGACCTTGCAGCAAACGTAAGCGTTTACAATTGGGGCATCGGACGTTTTGGCAACAACGGTGCCGAATACACTCCGTCACAGCTTAAAATCGAAACGGTGCCCGAACCAGCAACTATGACCATTCTTGGTCTCGGACTCCTCGCCGCCGCACAAAAGCGAAAAAAGTAACGAACATCCCTTTCCTCTTAAAATGAATTTGAGTCCAGCGGTAGACCGCTGGACTCTTTTTTGCCCCTTCAGCACACCGCCGCATGACTGTGCCTAATGAGATGAACCGGTAAAATACCGTCCATGCGCAACGACGGCCGAGCTAACGACCAACTCCGACCAGTAACCCTTGAGGCCGGATTCAGCAAACACGCCGAAGGCTCCTGCCTCATCAAAATGGGTGACACCCACATGCACGTCACCGCCACCGTCGAAGAAAATATCCCCCGATGGCTCAAAGGCACCGGCTCAGGCTGGGTCACCGCTGAATACTCCATGCTCCCCCGATCCGGTCGCCAGCGCAACCAGCGCGACGCTAACCGAGGCGGCCCCAACGGGCGCACTATGGAAATCCAGCGCCTCATTGGCCGTGCCCTCCGCACCGTTGTTGACCTCGAGCGAATGGGCGAGCGAACAATCACCATTGACTGCGATGCCCTCATGGCCGATGGCGGAACCCGAACCGCATCCATCACCGCCGCGTACGTCGCCTGCCACCAAGCCGTCACCTGGATGCTCGACCGAAAAATGATCAAACGCCACCTCATGAACGAGCCGATGGCCGCAATCTCCGTCGGCGTCGTGCGCGGCGTCGAGCTCCTCGACCTCAACTACGAAGAAGACTCCACCGCCCAAACCGACATGAATATCGTCATGACCGGCAGCGGTAAGTTCATCGAAATCCAAGGCACTGCCGAAGCCGATCCATTCGGTGCCGACACTCTCGGCCGCATGCTGGCCCTCGGCAAAAAAGGCATCACCGAACTGATCGAGCTCCAAAACCAAGCCCTCGGTAAAAAGTAGCTGTGGAATAGGAATTCCCTCCCCAAATCTGGGGAGGGTGGCCCACCGGGTCGAAAGGGTTAACTGATTGTCGAAGCAATCCGAAAAATTTTCCGATCGCCGTCATCCCCACCTACGCGGGGATCCAGACAACCTTTAATCGCTGGTCGCGTTAATAGAAAAGCCGCCATCATAGCCGAATTCGCCGGCAAAGCTACCCGTGAATGGTGCCTCGGCAATTATGCCGGGCGCAAAAGCCTTCACAGAATCCGCCCATCAGTGGAATCGTTTGGCCCAATATAGCCAAACTACCAACGTGCTAAGCAACTACACGCCCGCCAGTTATTCTTCACCCAAGAACGGATACCGATAGTCTGTCGGCGTTACAAACGTCTCTTTGATCGTCCGCGCACTCAACCAACGATACAAATTCAGCGAAGAACCCGCTTTATCATTTGTCCCGCTCGCTCTCGCCCCACCAAACGGCTGTTGACCAACCACCGCGCCTGTTGGCTTATCGTTGATATAAAAGTTCCCGGCCGCATGCCGCAATTTTTCAACCGCTAGCTCAACTGCCGCGCGATCCTTACTCAAAACCGCTCCTGTCAATGCATAAGGCGAAGTCGAATCTAACACATCGAGTGTTTCTTCAAACTTTCCTGCATCGTATACATGTACTGTCAAAACCGGGCCAAAAATCTCCTCGCACATCGTGCGATACTTGGCATCTTTTGCCTCAATAACTGTCGGTTCAACAAAATAACCCTTTGATTTATCATAGCCACCTCCTACCCAAAATTCCTGACCATCAGCCTTCGCTTGGTCGATGTACCCCGTAATAGAATCAAACGCCTTCTCATCAATAACTGCATTGATAAAATTCCTAAAATCATCAACCGGCCCCATCTTAAAAGTCTTTACTCCTTCAATGAGTTTGGCCTTGACTTCCGCTGCAATGTTCGAAGGAATATAAGCCCGGCTCGCTGCCGAGCACTTCTGACCTTGATACTCAAACGCTCCACGTAACAATGCCGTCACGACCTGATCAACATCCGCCGACTTATGAGCGATAACAAAGTCTTTCCCACCGGTCTCGCCAACAATCCTCGGATACCCCTTATAAGTTCCAATTCGCTCGCCAATTGTCTTCCAGAAGTAGTTGAAAACCCCTGTCGAACCCGTAAAGTGAACGCCGGCAAAGTCCGGGTGGCTCGTACAAACTTCACCAACCGTCGGCCCACTTGTATAAACCAAGTTAATAACCCCATCTGGAAGGCCCGCTTCCTGCAAAATCTTCATAAACATATGTGCGGAATAGATCTGCGTATTCGCAGGTTTCCAAACCACAACGTTCCCACACATCGCGACACAGGTCGGCAAGTTGCCACCAATTGCCGTAAAATTAAACGGCGTAACCGCCAACACAAAACCTTCTAATCCCCGATACTCCATCCGGTTATGCATTCCCGGACCACTAATCGGTTGTCCGCGATAGATTTCGTCCAAAAAGTGAACATTAAATCGCAAAAAATCTATGATTTCACAAGCGGCATCAATCTCTGCTTGATAAGCGTTCTTACTCTGACCAAGCATCGTCGTGCCATTAATATAAGGCCGATATTTCGACGCCAGCAAATCCGCCGCCTTCAAGAAAATCGCCGCCCGATTCTCCCAGGTCATATCCGCCCAAGCCTTTCTCGCCGCCAAGGCCGCATCAATCGCCGACCGAACATGACTCTCGTCACCCATATGAAAGTGTCCCAATAGATGCGCAATTTCGTGCGGAGGGCGAATCTCTTTCTTGTCTCCCGAGCGAACATCCTGACCATTAATCACCATCGGAATATCCATCACCTGAGCCTTCAGCTCAGCCAATGTCGCCTTCAATCGTGCCTTTTCTGGGCTACCGGGTGCATAATTCAGGATCGGCTCATTCGACGGCATCGGATAGCAAAAATTGCCCACTTTCATGCCAACCAGTCTACCGACCAAACCACCTGACCAACCCCGCCCAAATGACCACCCCATTCACCGAACTGCCTCAAAGAACTCAACAAACTCGACTAAGACCTCTCGCGATTCAATTTGCCCACGAATTCGGTCTTAAACCACAACAATTCAAGTTAATCAGCTATGGCTACAACGCCACCTACAAACTTACGACTCCAGACCAGCGTGTTTTTGCCCTAAAACTCATCCTCGATTCTCCCCGCGAACTGCCAAACCTCAAAGCGGAAATTACTTGGTGCAACCAACTTGCTCAAGCTGGAATTCCACTCGCCCGGCCCCATTCAACCATAGTCCCCAACGCACTTCTCACTGGATTCCCAAAACCAATCTACGCCCAGTGCTTCCATTGGTTACCAGGCCGAAGATTTCCCAAACTGCCATCCCACAATCAGCTCCGAAAAGTCGCAGACCTCTACCGAATTCTCCATGAAAGCCCACCCACTCTTACTCTGGGTGAATACTTCCCCGAATGTAGAGAAACCCTAATAGGAACAGAGTGCCGAATCTCCGATTCACTAATCCTGAACACACTTGATGAATGCAACGCTACGTTTCGTAAACTCTGGAAGAACCAACCTGCAACCGCGATCCACTTCGATCTCCACGCTCAAAACATCATCTACCATCAAGGAGTCGTTCAACCCTTCGATTTCGAGTTCACACATATCGCCCCTCCCCTCATTGATATCGCCAATCTCTTTTTTTCGTTTGACTACCCGAAGACGACCATCAATCTCGCAGACGCAATCTGGCCATCTTTTAAATACCGTCCATCTGATTTCGGCCTCAATGATCGAGAATTTCAATCCCTCATCGTGGCGCGCAAAATCCTACTACTCAACGACCTCTATCACTCCACCAACCCCTCCCTTAAGGCAAAGTTACCAAGAGCACTGAAAACGACAGCACTTGTCGTGGAAAACTTTAACAAATGCAACCGATATGTCTGTCCGCAACTGAATTGAAATTGATTTGAATCACGAAGGCGGTAAGCAAAGTATTACTAAAGCGTCGACAATATTATCATGTAAAAAATACTAGGTATCCACTAATCCCAAGAAAGTTTCACAAAACGACTGCGAAACCTGTTATCCTATTTTCATTCGGGTCTGCTGAACCGGTTCAGCAGCCCCGTAATTCCAAAGAG
>JBJXDW010000014.1:0-2611 GCA_046154445.1 Fimbriimonadaceae bacterium
TTGTTGACAAATTTGACCAACTCATTGTCAGCAGCAGCGGACTCCAGCGCATCGTCAGAGACATTGCCCTCTTCCGAGGGCGCGCTCAGATCAGCCAACATTTGGTCGATGCTGCCTGTGTCTGCCGGGCCGCCATAAAACTGACCGAGCGTTTCCTCAAATTCGGTTTGGGTTTGGCGTTGTTTGGGGAATGAATGTTATTGATAGTCAACTTCCCCCGGGGCTTGTGAGGGTTGCCTTGGGGAATTCACTTTGATGAGTTGTGGGTCCCGGCTTTCGCCGGGATGACGTGTCCACAGTTGCCTTCCTCTAGCTGAGCTAAGAGAGTTTCTGGAACTTTGCGAGCCAACCGTCGTTAATAGGTTAATGATGAGGGCGGTTTATCTGGTTGGGGCATGTTTGATCGTTACGGGTTGTTCGGGGCCAGTTGAACTTGCGCCGGTCGCTAAGGTTGAAAAAGCGGAGCCTGAAGTCGCTATGACGAGGGAATTTGCGGTTCCGGTTTTAATGTATCACCGGATTTGTGATCTAACACCTAAGGAGGAAAAGAGTCGGTTTATGCGAGATTTGACGGTTTCGCCCAAGGATTTTGAGGATCAGTTACGATTTTTGAAGGAGAATGGGTTTAGCTTTTTGCATGCGACGGAGGTCGCGGATGCTTTGCGGACGGGGAAAGCGTTGCCCGAGAAAGCGGTGGCGATTACGATGGATGATGGGTATCGGGATAATTTTACGGATGCTTTGCCGATTCTGAAAAAATATGGGGCAAAGGCGACGGTTTTTATAGTCACGAACAATTTTGGGAAGGCGGAGCGGCTGAGCTGGCCGAACGTTTTGGAAATGGGGCGCGAGAAAGTGGCGTTTGAATCGCACACAGTGAGCCATCCGGATTTGCGGCGGTTGAGTGATGATCAGCTTTGGGATGAATTGGTACGGTCTAAGCAGATCTTGGAAGTTGGAACGGGAAAATTAGTGACATCGCTGGCTTATCCGGCGGGAGAGTTTGATGATCGGGTGGTGGCGATGACGGAGAGGGCTGGGTATTTGTCGGCTTGGAAAAAGGGCGGCGGTCCGGTTCGTCCGGGAGACGCGGCTTCGCCTTATCTATTGCCTCGGATTCGGGTTCATGGGCGGACGGATTTGGAGAAATTCCGGACTCGGGTGATGAGTGGGGTTTACGTGATAGAAGATGAGCGGCGGGATAGTTAGCGCGCCTGTTTATTGGTGGTTGTGGATCCCGGCTTTCGCCGGGAGGACGTGGCTTATGCCGGGATGATGTGGCTTTACTGTTTGGGGCGGAGAGTGGGGGTGACCCACTCTGTACTCACTTCGTCTTTTGGATACTGTTTGGGGTCGAGTTTGAAGAGGTTCGGGTCGATGGTTGTTTCAACCGAATGTGAATAGGTTGGTTTTGCGGAACCTCCTTCGTTCATTTGGTAAAGAGCGAATCGCACTTCGGTTTTGAGGGTGCCGGTTGGGATAGTTGGGGTGTAGACGAAGACGAAGCCGGGTTGGAGGGCAATTTGGTGATAGGAGTTGCCGCAGGTGATCTGGTAGTGCCATTGGATAGGTCGCCAGGTTTTTCCATCTTTTGCTTCGAGCCAGGCAAGCATATTGCCGTCGGCGGCGCGGAGCCAGATTGTTTCGTTCGATTTATTGGCGATTGCGATGTTGATTTTTTCGCCTTGTCGGTTGAGGGTGATGAAATCTGTGTAGCGACCTGGCCCGAACTGTTTTGGGAAGTTGTCGGAGGTTGCGTTTCCGCCAGGGGATTGGGTGTCTTCGATGAGTGAGCCAGCCGGGTATTGGGCGTGTTGCATGTAGGCGGGTTGGATGACGGTGGCGAGGAGAGTTGCGGCGATCATCATAGGTTTTTGACGCTCAATTGTTATTTGAGTGTTACCATACTTCTTTTTAGTTCAATCGATTTTACAGTTTTATCTTGCCCTCGAATATTTGTGATCCCTGAGGGTTGGTTTTGGACAAGGATGACGCATGTGTAAGGGCCGAGGGCGAAAGTGCCTTTGAATGGCAATCCGTCGAAGGGGCCAGGTTGGGTTGATGTTGATGCAGTGAAGGTGTTGGCGTAGTCGCTGCCGTATCCGTTCCAGTCGGAATTGAAGATGGGTGTCCAGGTTCCGGTACGGGGGAGGCCGATGGTGTAGTTGGCGAATGTGGTGTTGCTGAAATTCATCAAGACAACAACATCGTCACCGGGGCCACCTTGATCGTAGCGGTGGAACGCGACGACTTTTGCGCCGTGGTTGACATGGAAGAGATTGAGGCCGGGGCCGGTGAGTCCGCGAGTTTGGTTGGTTTTGTTGAGGCGGAGTTTGATGAGGTCTTTGTAGAGCAGATTAATGCCGGAAAACGTGACGAGTTTGCTCCAATCGATGGGGTCGGTGTCTTGGAAGTAGCCGTCTTCAAGGATTTCTTGCCCTTGGAAGAGCATGGGGATTCCAGGGGCGGTCATAACGAGGGCGGCGCCGAGAGTTGATCGTTTGCGTGCCCAGTAGCTGCCGGGGTTGCCGGGATCGATTTCTTGGGGAACGCGGGAGCGTCCGTTGGCGACTTCGTCGTGGGATTCGGTGTAGATGACACGTTGGAGCCA
>JBJXDW010000015.1:0-9736 GCA_046154445.1 Fimbriimonadaceae bacterium
CCCTTCTTTCAAATATCCAACGATCTCGCCACGCTCAACCGCGGAAAGGTGACTGTAGTTCTTTCCCATCGCAACACTCTTTTAGCACCTGTTGCACTTGTAGCGTGAACTGACAGGGCCCAGACAGCCCCCTATTACTGGGTTCCTTTTCTGTAATGTCGACCCGCGTCCCTCTCCAACGGAGAACGGAAGAGCCTGTCGCCGCGAAGGCAGGGAGGTGGAGCTCACTAGAGCTAAACTTTAATTGAGATGATCCTGACTGTTTCCATTGAACAGGCGCCTAAAGAATTCAACAACCTCGCCGTCCGCATCGCCCTCGTCCACAAAAAACTCGGCAGCATCCCAAGCGAAACCAACACCTGGCAAGTCGAAATCACAAAAGCCCCCAACCGCAAAGGCGAACTCGTCTGGCAAGGCGACACCGTCCAGCACCACGGCGACGGACGCCGGTTCATCTATTTCGCCTGGACCGACCATAACCACAAACAGTTCCGCCGGCTCAAGCTCTATCTCGACCACATCCCCGAAAACACCACCGACATCCGCATCGCGGGATCAATGCCAAAAGACGGCTCCCCCGCCTGCTCCACCGCCAAACTCATCTAAGCTCTGACCAGCAAAATTACCAGCTTTTACTGCATATCCCAAATCCGCAACACCACCTTAATACTTCCAGATAAACTAAAGTCTGAGGTTTAAATTCACATGCGTAGAGGATCACTTGTTCTTCTCGCGGGTGTACTGGCAGGCAGTGCTCACGCGAACATTCTAATCGACGATTTCACAACCGGATTCAATTCCGGTGCGACAAGCACCCCGTTTTATTACGACACCGTCGCTGGCGGAGCATTGGGTGGTCACCGATACATAGACCACCGATTCACGTCTAACCCGCTTAATCGTCCAATCCTAACCGATGTCAATGCTGGCGCACCGGGCAATTTGTTCATTGAAGCTGGATCTGGTGTCAACGGACAAGTCTTTGTCGTTTGGGCTGGTCGAATTACTTCAGCACCGACAAGCGGACCTGGTGCCCTTCCAAGAGGCGATTTCTTCGGACAAAGCCCACTGGTCAACATGTCTGGCGAACAAGGACTTCTCATTGATTACATCAATAACGACCAATCCAACACCGGCATCTATGCCGAAATGTGGGATGTCAACTTCAATGTTATCGCCAGTTCTTTCAGCACCATTGGCGCAGGATTTGGCTCAGTTTACCGAGGATTCAACTCCTTTTCTCTCGTGCAAGGTGCATCTTTTGACATGACACAAGTCAAAGGGATAGCCGTTGGCGTGAGCCTCCCCACTGGCAACGACATCACCCTCACAAGAGTTGCCGCTGTCCCCGAACCCGCCACAATGACGGTGCTCGGTCTCGGCATTGCCGCTCTCGCGGCCCGCAAAAGACGCAAGTAATCTAAACAAGGGTGGTTGAAGGAAGCATTGTCGCTAAATTCAATCACCCTCTTTAAAAACTGAATCCGATTGTCTATACAAATACTGTCAGAATCGTTGAATGTCCTTCGCATTTGCGCTTGCAACTTTCCTTACACTTCAGCAAAATCAGCCCGCTACCCCACCCGCGCCCAAGCCAGCGACTGAATCTGCCGTACTCAAACAACCCTATGTGATGGGCGAAAAAGGCAATCAACTCCATTTCACCCTCGATTCCGCCCAAGTTGCCGGATACTATCCAGCTCCCGACGACATTTTCATTGCCGGAGAAAATCAACGACTGCTGATCCTCACATTCACCGTCAAAAACCCCGAAAAAAAGGAAGTCAGCCTTGGCTCCTCAACTTTCACTTATTCTGTTACTTCACCCGACGATGAAAACTTTGAATTCCGAGGCTATCTTCTCCACGCAAAGAAAAAATCGCATCTCAGCCAAACCCTCAAAGCGCAACAGTCCGTTCAATGCTCAATCGTCCTCCCTATTTATAGTGTTGGACCAGTCTCAAATATTCAAATCCGTCGCGGCGACGATTTCTTGTTGAGATACAACCTCACCGGAAAAATCCCTCCGGTCGACTCACTTTTTGTCCATCAAGGAATCGACTTCCATAAGTTCCCAAGAACTAGTCCTCTCGAACCTGAAGGAACAACTGACATGGGCGGTTATCAAATAACATTTAAACGAGTTTATTATACGAATGAGCCAATCATGACTAATCCTCCGCCCGCTGATCATACGTACATGGTTATCGAAATGCAATTTAATAGTCTCATGATGCGACCAATCTCACTTGGATTCCAATCTTTTTCCGTTTCACTAAGTGCAATGGATAATGGAGTCGTCGCAATCCCGTGGAACAGCACATTACTTGAAATCAGTTCTGATAAATATTTATCACTCAACGACTTACAGTACATTGTCAGGGGAAGATACTTTTTCGCCGTTCCTTTAAAGAACCATAGATACTGGGTGGACATCGAAGAAACATTTACCAAACGCAAGATTGGGCTCCGTGTTCCAAATCTTGACTAAAAGCACCTAAAATCCATCACCAGGCGGCACAGCCAAAGAGTGTGCCGCCTGGTGAACTCAATTCTGCTTGACCTTAAACTCTGTTCCAAACTTGTTTTCAACTCGCACGTCAAAGTCGCTACCAAATTTTTTTTCAATCTGAACTGGAATCCCGTTACTCCGAATCTGTCGCAAATCATCCCCTATATCACTCACTTCGCTTGTCAGTTTCTCAACCGAACGAGATATATCATCAACCGCCGATTCACCCGGCGAAGCACTCACCCGACCCGCCATAAAAATGACCGCCAATCCCGCCGCCAGCAGAAAACCCTTCAGAAATGCACGTCGTTCGTCCATATATTTACTGTACAACACCTATTTGTCCCGAAAAAGCGAATTTTCTTGACCCTATCATGCCCAAATGGAGTCTTAAAACAAAGTACCCTTGAAAACGATGGCTGAATTTCCGATGATCATCCAAGGCGGGATGGGCGTTGCTGTCTCGGATTACCGCCTTGCCAATGCCGTTTGCAAAACCGGCAACATGGGCGTCGTATCCGGCACCGGACTCGACGCGGTTTTGTCACGCCGATTGCAATACGGAGATCCCAGTGGCGATCTTCGCGCCGCATTCGATGCGTTCCCCCTCCAAGAAATGGCCAAACGCGTCTGGGATAAATACTTCCGCCCCGAACGAGACGACACAAAACCCCTGCTCTCCAAGCCGATGCCGAGCATCAAACCTTCTACGGCTTGGTTCGAACTCACCATCGTTGCAAATTTTGTTGAAGTTTGGCTCGCCAAGCGCGACCACCACACCCCCGTCGGCATCAACCTTCTCGAGAAAATTCAAATCCCCCATCTAGCATCGCTTTTCGGAGCCATGCTCGCGGGTGTCGATTTTGTCCTCATGGGTGCCGGAATTCCCCGACAGATTCCTGCCGCTCTCGATAGCCTTTCCCGGCTCGACTCCACCGACTACCGACTCGATGTCGAAGGCGCCCTCCCCGGCGAAACATTCCACCATACATTCGACCCCAAATCCATCGCCGATTGGGGACTCACTGAAATCAAGCGACCCAAATTTCTCGCGATTGTCAGCAGTAACGTTCTCGCTACCCAAATGGTCAAGCGAAACGTACCGCCCGTCGATGGCCTGATCATCGAATTCCCAACCGCCGGTGGTCACAACGCTCCGCCACGTGGTCAAATGCAACTTGACGAAAACAACGAACCGATATACGGCATCAAAGACGAAGTCGATCTTGCCGGAATCGCCGCTCTCGGAGTGCCGTTCTGGCTCGCCGGTTCGTATGGTCACCCCGATAAACTCAATGATGCCCTCGCCGCTGGTGCAAATGGTGTTCAAGTCGGAACCGCATTCGCTTTCTGCGACGAAAGCGGCATCGACCAAGCCCTCAAAGAGAAAATCATCGGCGAAGTCGTTTCTGGTGAACTCACCGTGCAAACAAACGCGATCGCATCGCCAACCGGATTTCCGTTCAAAGTCGCCCGCGTCAAAAACTCACTGAGCGAAATTTCAACGTACAAAGAACGAAACCGAATCTGCGATCTCGGCTACTTGCGCACCAGCTATCGCCAAGAAGATGGCAAGGTCGGCTACCGATGCCCATCCGAACCAATCGAAGACTATGTCAAAAAAGGCGGCGATGTTGAGGACACCAATGGCCGGATGTGCGTTTGCAACGGTCTCTTCGGCACAATCGGCATGCCGCAAGTCCGCAAAGATGGATTCGTGGAACCGTCCCTTGTCACCGCTGGCGATGACCTCGTCAAGATTCAAGAGTTCCTCCCCCCCGGCGCTACCCACTACACCGCCAAGCACGTGATCGACGTCCTCACGAGCAAACTCAAAGTCAGCGTTGGCTAAATAATCCGACAAATAGGGTTAATCAATAATCAAGCAAGATTTAAGATATTGCTTGATCTGCAGAGCGGAAATCACTAACCTCCAACAACCGCCGCCGACCAAGCCACCTCGTCCGTCGCCCGATATCGACTCGTCGCCACCACCGCCTGCTTCATCCGCTTACCCGCAAGCCAATCCCCAACATGAACCCCAACCCGCCGCGCAAACTCCACCGGAACCGCATTCCCAACCTGCCGGTACTGATCCGTCACCTTCCCACAAACTATCCAATCATCCGGGAACGTCTGCAGCCGCTTATATTCCTGAACACTCAGCGGGCGTAATTCTTCCGGGTGCCCCAATAGTGTTGCCGGCATATTCGGCAGAGTGAGCAATGTCGGCGAAGGCTTATCCCACGAGAGCCGCCGCATAAATCCCGTACGGCCGCCTCCGCTAAAGTAAGCATTCCCCATCGCCGCCTGAGCGTGCTCAGGCTCAAGAGCCCGCCAATTCTCGCCTGGTCCTACAAAGTGCAAGTAAGGCAAAGCCCGTGACCGCACCGGAACATAGTCATGATGATCCCCCAATCCCGCAAGCGCTTCTCGAACCGTAACGACTCCCGAATGAGAATGAATATGCGGCATAATCCTACCGCCCCGTTCCGCGACCAAAACCATCCGTTCCCGAACCTGAGGCACCCCATAGAGGCTCGTATCGTAAAGCCGAAAACTCACTCCATACCCAGCCGCCGCAAACCGCGACAAAATCTCCCTGAGGGCCCCACCCGCTTTCTCCGATTCCGCCAAGGCCGGGAATCCAATGCCTCTTTCCTCATGAATCCGATGCTCCAGCGGCGCACTCAATAGTCCACGAACGTTCTCGATCAAAACCACACGCGGCATCAAATCAAGAGCTAAATCCACAAAGTGCAAAAAAACATTCCCTCGTTCATCATTCAGTCCGCGCCGTTTACCCGCCGTCGAAAAAGCTTGGCAAGGCGGACCCCCAACAACCGCATCAAGTTCCCCAACCCGAATCCCCAACTCCGTACAAATCTGAAAAGCCGATAACTCTCGAATATCCCCTTCAAACAAACGAACGCTCGGACGATTCGATCGAATCGTTTTGCAGGCCACCGGGTCAAACTCATTGAACCCAACGCACTCCCATCCCGCGCGTTCAAGTCCGAGGTCAAGCCCAAGTGCCCCCGAAAAGAGGCTCAAGTATCTCATCCGTGATCTGGTTAGCAAGCCATCCTAGCTCGCCTGCGACTCTCGTCGCTATTTCACAGAGTTTTCCACATTTCCACGCAAAATTGCTAGCCCCTTCCGACTAAGGGGATTCCGCTCGCATCGAATTAGAAACTGATTCATTCGGATCCTCCAAATAAAAAATAGCATTGCAATCATCATCAAATGCCTCAAAACCCCGAATATCCCCCTGTTCTCCAAGGATCGGGCCAAGCATAACTTTATTCTCAACCAATCTTGCCCGAACACTATCCAAATCTTCTACAGACAAGATTATTTTTGGCCCGGGAAATTCGCGAACTTGAGGATTTTCCAGATAATAAGTCTCAACCGAAAACAAACTAATGAGGCCGCCTTGACCATCCATATCAATAAACGCTACTCCCCAAGGCAACTGGCGCACAAGGCGTCCACCGAGCTTATCCGTATAGTGAGCAATAGCCGCTTCAATATCACGGACATGATAAACCGTTTCCTTTAATTTCAAAGATTCGTTTCTCCCAATCAAACAATACCAGTCACTCTCTGTGCCAAATCAAATATTTTTACTCCTGATTCGCCTAATCCACCCCTGCCATACTAGAAAGGCAATGTTCAAAGGGCTGATGCAAAAAGTCGACCGCATGCTCGGGCGCGGTGTGATCGACGAAGATCTCTACGAAGAGCTCGAAGAAGCCCTGCTCGCCGCAGATACCAACATCGCCATAACCCACGCTATACTCGAAGAACTTCGCCAAGCCGTCCGAGAAGAAAAAGTCAAAACCCCCGAAGCAATCAGGGATCGACTCAAAGAATCCATCCGCGTCCGATTCTCCCAACCCGGCGAAACCCTTCTCTTCCGCAATTTCCCCCCCTGTGTTTATCTCTTTGTCGGCGTTAACGGAGTTGGCAAAACCACTTCTATCGGCAAACTCGCCACCCGATTAACTAAAGAGGGCCGCAAAGTCATACTCGCCACTGGCGACACCTTCCGCGCCGCCGCAATCGATCAACTCGAAATCTGGGCCGAGCGCTCCGGTTCCGATATCGTAAAGGGTCAACCCGGCTCCGACCCCGCATCCGTAATCTTCGATGCAATCCAAGCCGCTAAATCGCGCGGTGCCGATTACGTCCTCGCCGATACTGCCGGCCGACAACACACGAAAGCCAACCTCATGGGCGAACTCGCAAAAATCGCAAAAGTCGTCGAAAAAGGCATTGGCCGCCCCGCCGATGAAACCCTTCTCGTTCTCGACGCCAACACAGGTCAAAACGCCATTCGCCAAGCCGAAGAATTCTCCGCCGCCACCGGAGTCACCGGACTCGTCCTCACAAAACTCGATGGAACTGCCCGCGGCGGCGCACTCATCGGCATTTACGATAAGTTCAAAATCCCTATCAAGCTGATTGGCGTCGGCGAAAAAGCCGAAGACCTCCAGGATTTCAACCCAGAGGCCTTCGCCGAAAATCTTTTTAGTTAATAAGGATTTGTCGGAATCTGTGGCTCACGTGATGGCACATCTACAATCGTTGAGCTTTGAGCCGTCGCATTCTGCTGCATCCGCTTCTTATTGCGGACAAAGCCCAGAATAGAAAACGCCAGGAAAAGCGGAATTGCAATCGCATCATCCACCCAACCAATCAAAACCAGAAAGTCGGGAATCAAGTCAATGGGAGAAGCGCCATAAACCACCGCCGCGAGAAGATTCAAAATCCCCGCCCACGGAATCATCGATTTTGCCGGAGTCACACCTTTGTTCATCGGTAACTCTTAGACGCTAAACCTGAACTTTCGGTTGAAACCCACTAGGACCCCTATCGCCCATGCGAACCACCACTCCCATTTCAGGGGAGGGGAAGGGGTGGGGTGGTCAACTGTGAAAACCGCCTCAAAATATCATCCTTCACTTATAACCATTTTCACAAACAACTTCTTCCCTACCCGAACAACCTTTCCATCTAAATCCGCATCACTAAACAGAGCCCCTAAATCCGAAACTCGCTCCCCATCTACCGAAACCGCCCCCGCCTGAATCAGCTTCTTAGCCGCCCCGCGGGAATCCGCACCGCCAACCAAAACCACCAAATCCACCGCCGATTGATCACCACTAAAAACAAACTCCGGCGCATCCGTCACCTGCTTCTTCTGCGAGAACGTCTCCACAAAAAACCGCTCTGCCGCATCACCTTCTTCAACCGAATGGTAGAGAGCGACAATCTCCTTACCCAACCGAATCTTCGCATCGCGAGGATTCTTCCCCTCACCCAGCATCGCCCGAGCCTCTTCCATCGGCACATCGGTACAAAGCTCAAACCAATTCAAAATCAACTCATCCGGAATCGACATCGTCTTCCCGAACATATCATTCGGCGTGTCAATAATGCTCACATAGTTCCCCAAACTTTGCGACATCTTCTCCGTCCCATCTGTCCCCACCAAGAGCGGCGACAAGATCACGACCTGAGCCTCCTGCCCGTACTGTTCCATCAAAGTCCTACCAACCAAATTGTTGAATTTTTGGTCGTTCCCCCCCAGCTCAACATCTGAATTCAATTCCACTGAATCCATCCCTTGACAAAGCGGATAAAGCAATTCATGCATCGCAATCGGTTGGTGCGATTCCCACCGTTTGGTAAAATCATCCCGCTCCATAATCCGCGCGACCGTGTACCGCGAACAAAGCCGAATCACATCCTCAAAACTCATGGCCCCCAGCCAATCTTTGTTAAAGTAAATCTCCGTTTTCTCACGATCGAGTATCTTATAAATCTGCTCCGAGACCGCCTCAACATTTGCCTGAACCTCCTCACGCGATAGCTGCTTCCGAGTCTTACTCTTTCCGCTCGGGTCGCCGATCATCGCCGTGAAGTCGCCAATAATCAAACAGGCTGTATGACCAAGCTTCTGAAAATCGCGCAGCTTCCGCAAAACCACCGCCCAACCGAGCGTAACGTGTGCGGCCGTCGGATCAACCCCCAACTTAACGCGCAGCTTTTTTCCGCTCGCTAACTTCTTACGGAGATCATCTTCTCCAATAATCTCCGTTGTGCCGCGCCGCAAAAGTGCTATCTGCTCGTCAATCGTCATCTGAATGGGATTCTACTCCCTGCCGAACACCCAAGCCTGACCACTTGAATCAGGGAGCAAAGTTCTTTGCAACAGAGTAAATCTCTCGCCCACTTTCCTCAAGTGGAAAGCGCGCATCACAGTTTCCTGCCGCGATGTAGAGATCCTTCCCCGGTGCAAAAAGAACAAACGTCGTGAATACGTTGTTCCCACCCGCCTCCATAATCACCGACTTCTTCAGCCTTTCTGGATCGGCCAGCTCAGGGGCAAAAACTTTGAATTGGTCCTGTGAACCGAACGCCCCAGAATAGACATTCCGATACCACAGATGCATTTCATTCAAGGTCCCTAGCATTCCACCATTCCCCCTCAAATTCCAGCTCGGACCATCTTTCATCCATTTATGATCAAGAGTCGATCCCCACCGGTCACCTGTCGCTGTCGTACCCACGACCAATTCGCTCGTGTTCCAGCCACCACGTAAATATCCTAGCCTTTTCAATCCCATCGGATCAAATTGTGTTTTAACTACATAGTTCTCAAACTTCTCGCCCGTGACCTTCTCAACAATTGCCGCCAACATGCTGTAGCCAGAATTACAATATCGTTCGTCCTGACCAGGTTCAAATTCTAGCTTTGATTCAAGCATTTTCTTCATGAGGTCATCGCGCTCAATTAACTCATAATCTCCGCCAAAATTGTCCTTAAAACCGGATGTAAAGTTGAGCAGGTGGCGAATGCGGATACCCTTCTTATCTTCGGGCACTTGTGCAAAAAACTTGGGAAGCGTGTCTTCCAAACTTACTTTTCCTTGAATCACTAAATTTGCGATCGCGTATCGCGTATAAGACTTCACAATCGAGCCACTGCAAAACCCTGTGTTTGTATCAAATTCCCTGCCAGAATCAGGATCCGCCTTCCCCGCGGTATGCCAAAAAACCTGTTTTCCCCCCAGATAAATAGCTAATGCACCTCGAAAGCCCTTCTTCTCGTATCCTTTTAGTAAGTCATGCATTTCTCTCTCGGCGTCGAGATTCACGTTCATTCCAATGAGTGTTGCGGCAAGTAGGAGATGTGTCATCGTAGATAGAAACTGA
>JBJXDW010000016.1:0-24093 GCA_046154445.1 Fimbriimonadaceae bacterium
AGAACTTTTTCGAGTTCATCAGTGATGGGTTTGTGGCTGCCGATGATGCGGAGGGCGTAGATATCTTCGTCGAGTCGGATGATAATGACATTGACTTGGGCGGTGTGTTCGCCGACTTTGGCGAGCATCGGGCCCTCGAGCCGATCATTTTTCTTGAGAAGGCTGGCGGCGGTGAGCGTTTCTTTGATAAACGCATCGGTCCAGGTTAGGTGGGCGTCGTACTTGCCGAGTTTTCGGAGGCTGGGGCCAAGTTTTGCCATTGGCACTTTGATTTCTGAGATGTAGGCGTTGGTTTTATCGAGTTCGGCGGCCTGCTCAGGTTCTTTGGTTTTAGTTTTTGGGGCGGTATCGGCGGGTTCTGCGGGCCGAAATTGGCAACCGGTGAGGATGAGAGTTAGGGGGAAGAGGGCCAGTAGGGCGGCTTTCACATTTCTTTTTTACCTGGGGCAGTGAAATGTTGCTGGGATTGGCGCAAGTGCTCATTTTGGCCTGAGTTGTGTGGCACTCAGTATTCGGAAGTCATCTGATTTTTGCAATCATCTCGCTCCGGCGTCCTTCCAAAAAAAAGATTCCTCGACAGATGTTGAGGATCGACTGAAATTGGGTCGCCCTTTGCCCGGCGGCCCTTTTCTTATTGGTCGGGAAGGCTGGGACGCTCAAGCTCAAATCGGGAGTTTATTGCGAGGTCGAGGTATTCGGCATTGCCGAGTCGGGCGATGAGATTGGCGGGGTGGATTTCGTTGTCGATGAGAATATCCGGGGCAAGGTGCATGAGGAGAATTTCTCCTATAACGTAGCGGGAAGCACCAGGGCCGTCACCGTGGGTGACAGTTTTGTGGAGGCGGCATTCGAGTTGGATGGGGGATTCGGCGACTCGGGCGGGCTTGACGTGATGAGAATCGAGAGGAGTGAATCCGCTGAGGGGCCATTCGTTGACATCGGTGGGGAATGGGGGAGAAGTTTGGTTCATGCCTTCGGCCATTGATCGGGTGACGAGGTTGACGACGAATTCCTTTGTTTCGACGATATTTTTGTAGGTGTCTTTTTCTTGCGCATGGGGGCCGAGGACGGTGCAGATTGTGAGAGATGGGGGGTTGATTCCGCCGATGTTAAAGTAACTGAACGGGGCAAGGTTTGGAGTTCCCGTGGCGGAAAGTGAGCTGACGAAGGCGATTGGGCGCGGGATGATGAGACCGGCGGTGAGGTCGTAGATTCGAGATGGACTTTGGTGGGCTAGATCGATTGTGTGCATTTTAGGAGAGGTCTTCTTTGAGAGTTGCTACTGGAACGGAGAATCGGTGGCAGACGGAATTGATGTTCCCGATGAGTCCCCGCCATTCGTGAATGACGATAATTGCAAGGCCGGGCTGGGCTGGTTTCGCGATGTAGTCGTAGAAAGTTTGGCTATTCGCGGTGAATTTGATTAGCTTGCCCATTGGGGTCAGTTTACTTGTTCATGCCCTCAATAGATTAGATAGAGTGGTAGAGGTTTCAAAGGCGGCTGCGGATGGAGTTAGCGTTGAGCCGCCACCACGTCGGTTTGACCCGGCGTTCCATCGGCATCCGAATCCGGGGAGGAAGTCTGTGATGTTGAGACGTTGGAGTGATGTGCCGGCGGGAGCTGCCATTCCGAGTCGGATTTTGACTTCGGATTTGGTGGGGTCGTCGTGGACGGGGAGGGTGATGACAATGGCTTTTGCTTGGGGAAGGAGGTTGACGAGGAGGACGCTGTCGATTGTCGAGTCGGTGGTGATGGTTGCGATGCCGCTAATCATTTCGGCTTGGCTGGCGAGTTTGATTGCGCGGTCACGTTGGTAGAGGCGGGTTTCTAACGACTTGATTCCGGCAGGAGGAATTGGTTTGCCTTCAAGGAGGCAGTTGAGACATTGGAGGGAAAGGTCGAAGTCGCGTATGTGCTGGAGGTCTTGGAGAAGGTCAGCGATGGGGTTTTCTTCGCCAGTATGATCGGCGGCGATAGCGGCGAGGCCAAATTCTGGGAGGGGAGGAATGAGTCCGGTGACGATAGCGGCACTGAGAATGCTGTCGCAATCGGTGTGGTTGAGAATGACTTCGTTGGCAGGCTCATTCGTTTTGACGTATTCGAGAGCGAGGGCACCGGATGAGATGAATCTTTCCCAGCGAGGGTCGGGGGCGTGGTGATCAACGACCTTGATTTTGAGGGATGAATAGCCGTATGGTTCGGGAGTGAAAAATTCTACGCCGGGAACATGGAAGTCGCAGATTGTGTAGTTGGAGGTCTTTGCGTGTTCAGCGACGAATTCGGGAAGCGGGCCCGAAGATTCGGGGATAAGTGTAACCACTTTGGGGAAGGATACTTTGTTTGTCGTTCTTCATTCTTTAATATGAAGAGATCACCCTACCGGTTACCCCTCCCTGAAAGGGATGGGTAACCGGTAGAAACCTAGTCGTCAGCGTCGCGGGTGCGGGGTTCGAGGCGAAGGCCGAATCGGGGTTTTGGAGTCGGGACATGGGTGCCTTTGATCGACTTCCAGAGAATGTCGTTGAGGTCTTCGTCAATCATACTTTCTTCGGTGAAGAGCGGGATCTTCGCACTGTCGGCGGCGCGGTATGCGTTCGTGGCGTTGACTTGACAGACGATGTCACGCGCTGGTTGAATGGCTTTGAATGGGGCCATATTTGTGAGAGATTTGCCGAAGACATTGATGGGTGCCGCCACGGCGGTGTATTGATTCATGGGTGGGATTCCAAGCACCAGCTCGATTGTTCGGAGCATTGAATTGGTGTTATAGAATGTGCTGTCGTGGGTGCCTTTTTGAATGTAGGGGCTGACAACGAAAGCGATTGATCGGTGAGCATCAACGTGATCGATCCCGGCTTGCGCATCATCTTCAAGGACGCATATGACGGTGTCTTTCCAGAATGGTGAATTACTAACTGCCTCAACGAGCTTTCCTACGGCGTAGTCATTATCGGCGACTTGTGACTGAGGTGTGGGAACTCCGACGCGGGTGCCTTGGGTGTGATCGTTGCCGAGTCGAACTGTTTGGAATCGAGGCATTTCTCCGGCCTTAACGAAGTCTTTGAATTCACGATTCCATTCATCAAATCGGCTGGCGGAATTGAATTTGCCGTATGTTTTAAGGTGGCCCTTCCAAGTGAAATTATCGTATTCAGAATAGATAGGGGAGTCGTTATAGTTGTTGTCGTAGTGTCGGAAATTGGAATTCGTATGTTTGAGGAGAACGGGGATGAGCGGCCAGCTATCTTTAGCGTTAGGATCGTTGAGTTTTCGTTTGTCCTCTTCGCCCACGAATGCGGTGTACATGCCGTAGTTTCGGTGGGTTAGTCCGGCCTTTTCTACATGTTCCCAAATATAACCGTTGGCGGGTTTGGCAACATTTGCGATGTTGAATAGTTCTACTGGTTCTCCGTTATTTCCACCTTCGGTGTCATAACTTCGCCCTCTTCCGCTATAATTGTAGGGGGTGTTGCGTGAGCCGTATGCGGAGGTTGCGCCGCTGATTGACCACTGCCAGCCATCTTGACTGACTTCGGCGCAGACGTAGAAATTGTCAAGCAGTACGAATCTTTCAGCGAGTGCGTGTTGGTTGGGGGTTACAGCTCGCGGGAATAGGGTGAGGGATGGATCACCATTTCCTTTGGGAATATCGCCAAGTACGTTGTCGTATGTGCGATTTTCTTTGATTATGTAGATAACATGTTTGATGCCGGGGTTTGTAAATCCTTTAATTTTTGCGGAATCAAGGCCAGGTTTGATGCGGTTATTGATAATGACTTGCTTGGTTAGTTTAGGTAGAGCAGAGGGTTTTGGTGTGGAGATATGGGTGACGGTTCCGGCGATGATATCTTGAATATAGGAACCTTTTTCGCCAACGGGTTTAGCATTGGGGTTCATTGCTTGGACTCCTTTTGCACTGGTGATAAGAAGGTTGCCTTGGTTTTCGATGACGGCTGTGGGGAGCCAGCCGGTGGGGATATATCCAGTGAGGGAGGCGGAGCGGAGGTTGACAACGGCGACGGCATCCATGTCGCCGAGAGTGACGTATAGAGTGCGTTCATCGGCGGAGAGATCGAGTCCCAGGGGTCCGGCGCCAGGGAGGTTAATGAGGTCAGTCGGCCGGAGCATGATTGTATCGATCACTTTATCTTTTGCTGTGTCGATGACGCTGATGGTGTCGCTTCCGGAGTTTGCAACGTAGAGTCGCGATTGCGAATTGTTAAATAGGATTCCGACCGGAGATGCGCCAACTTTGATTGACTTTGTGAGTTTACGATTGCGAAGATCAACGACATCGATACAAGCATCTCTTTCACTTGCGACATATGCTTTTGTATCAGCATTTGCACCGCGAGTTTTATAGGCAGCAGCAAAGGGAAAGCCTGAAGTTGGGATTTCGGCGATCGGTTTGCCGGATTCGGTTTGGTAGAGGGTTATGGAGCCTTTGAAATCGGTACCTCGACCGGTTTGGTTATTGACAACGAGAAGGCGGGAACCGTTTGAGTTAAAGCTGAGGCCGGCGAAATGGTAGGGGAGTCCGCGTTCTTTGGGGGCTTTGGCGGCGATGGGGGTGCCGGTGTCGGTGAGTTGGCCGTTGGTCAGGGAGTATTTGGTGACCATATCTTGGGCACCACGGGAGACATAGATTTCACCGGTTTTTGGGTGAATAGCGATGCCGTAATAGAGGCCATCTTTTTTGGGGTTATTGTCGGATGTTTTGTAGTCGATCTGCGACGCGATTTTCCCGGTTGTGATATCGATACAGGAAAGGGATTGGCGAAAGCCGACGGTGGAGATGATGGCGTATTTTTGATCGGATGTCGCGACCATATGGAGGGGGTAGGAGCCGACTTCTTGGTGGGTGCCGATGGGGTCGATGAATTTTCCAACCGGGAGCATTTGTTGGTTTTGGGCAGTTATGAGAAGGGCGGCGATCATCTTAATGTTAACTTTACCGGGAAATGTGTTGGTGGTTGTTAAGGTGGGGTTAGTTTTTGAAAGGAGTAGATTTGAAAGATTTGGAAGTGTCATGGTTCCCTAAAACGGTTGGAACCATGACTTGTGAAGTATTGGCGAGCTAGCTGGTTGGTGTTTCGGATTTTGGTTCTTGCTCAGCTTCTGGTTTATCGATAGATTTAACCATGAGCCATTTTCCATCGAATTGTTTCCAGACATCGGTGCCATCGGCGACGTATTTTGATTCGCCGGTCTCGGGGAAGTCCATGGTGAGATCGACGTGGAGTTCGACGTTGACGAGTCCGCCAGATTCGGTGACTTTGAGGACTTTTTCAGTGCCGGTGATGGTTTTGGCCTGGAAGATGGCGCCGAATTCTTTGAGGGCGTCGGCGCGGTTGACTTTTGTGCCGTCGCTTTTTGTCCAGACGAAACTGGGGGCGATGTAGGCTTGCCAGGTTTTGTAGTCGAGGTCGGTGATGGTTTTTGTGTAGGCGACGTATCGCTCAGTCCATTCATCGAGGAGGGGGTTGGGTTTGGGAGCTTCGATTGATTGAGAGATGTTGGTTTCGGTTTGCTTTGGTTGCCGATGACTTGGTTGTTCGTTCTGGGTGTTGTCGTGTGAGGTTTCTTTGGTTATGGGTTGTTGGAGTTCGAAAGACCGGAGGTCGGTGCATCCGGTGAATATGGGGAGACAGATGAGGGTTATGGCGGTAAGGAGTTGGTGCGGTCTGGAATGGATCATGAGTGCATCGTACCTTTGGGATGTTATGAGTTTTGCTTCGAATTGCTTGGAAGAGGGATTGAATTTGTGAATAGCATTTTCTCAAAGATTCCCAGACAGAGTGTTCAATTCTTTTTTTCGTAGAGTTGGAATCCGTCATTAAGTGATTTTTTGGAAATGGGGATCTGCATTGTTTGGACTTCCAACTTTTAGATACGGCAGTAAAGCCTGGCCGATATGGCTCGTAGAATACGTTGACTCGCTTGGCCCCTGCGATTTGAATGGCCTTTAAAAAAATCGTTGTGTCTCTTGGGAGGTATTTAAAGGATTGTCAAAAGGGGCATATTTAATTCATGCCAGCGGATCAGTAACTAGTGTCCATCTAAATAAATAAACACGACTCCTTTTTGTTATTGCCTTAGGTTCGTCGCGGTTCGCCCATTAGCCCGAGTTCTGGCTGCCGGAATTGGCGCCAAGTATGGACGAAAAACCGCTTGGATGTGTGAACCTGACTCGTAGCCAAAATGATAATTTGCAAAATCAGTTCACCTTGGATTTTGAGCAAAAAAACATCGTTTCGTAATTTGATCGAAAAACAAGTTGTTTTAGAATTCGTCGATGCGACTGAAGTGGATGACTGTGCAGCTGTGGGCTGGGGTGATGAATTCTCCGTATACGCGGCTGAGGAATGAGATCATTTCATCTTGGCTGCGGAGTTCGTGGTTTTCACGTTCGATGTCCCGGGGGCTTAGTTCGCTGATTAACTTTGTCTCAACCCGATCGAGGATTGCACTGTATAGTTTTTGTCGGCGACCGAATCGGGGGCCGATGGTGACCCAGACGACCATGCCATCTTGGTACTTGTCGGTTTTGTCACCGAGCCGGATTGAAACGGTTTTTCGACCGGTTCGAAGTTGTTCGTCGTAGAGTTCGGCGTAGAAATTGAGTGCAAACATGTCAGCGCGGTTCAAGTTTAGCAAAGTTTTGATGGTGTCGTGCCATTCTGGGCAAGGAAGTGCATGGAAATACTGATAACCGTGGTTTTGACTCTGGCGGTTTTGCTGGGTTTGATTTACATTGGAATTCAAATTGGGGCGGTACAGGCGAGCTTGTTTCCGATTCGTATTCACCAGTTTTTAAGTCCGGGGATGATGGGATTTGAGCAAACGAATATTGAAGTGACGACATCTGACGATGTCGCAATTAGAGGATGGGCGGTTCGGGGGAAGGGGGATTTGGTAGTTGTTTGCGCGCACGGTTATCTGGTCAATCGGAGTCAGTGGGTGCCAGTTGCGCAGCAGTTGGTGCCGAAAGGGGCATCAATGGTTTTTTTTGATCATCGGGGGCATGGTCAGAGTGGCAAAGCCAAAGTGACGCTTGGGCGGGACGAAAGGCATGATGTTTTGGCGGTTTTGAAGTGGGTGCGTGGCGAGTTCCCAGAAAAGCGTGTGGTGCTGCTGGCGAGTTCGATGGGCGCAGTTGCGAGTTGTTTGGCGGCTAAAGAGCCAGGTGGCGAAGTGGATGGCCTCATTCTTGATGGGCCGTATCGATCGATGAAGGAGGCGAGTGATGCTTGGTGGCTGTTTTTGGCAGGTGAAGGAGTTGCGAAGTGGATGCGCCCAACGGCGTGGATTGGGCCTTGGTTTTTAGGGTTCCGTCCCGGTGATATTCGGGTTGATCTTGCACTCGCTGAGCTGAGTGATTCGGTACCGGTACTTTTCTTTTTTGGGGGAGCTGATCCAATTGTGCCGCTCAGTTCGTCGAAGCTTTTGGAGGAATCGGTGAAAGGACCGGTCAAAGCGATTACGTTTGAAGGTTCGACCCATGGAGCGGGGTGTATTCACTATCCAGCGCTGTTTCGAGATGAACTAGAAAAGTTTCTGGTTCAACATGAATTATTGTGAGAATGTTATCATCTGCAACTCTTATGAGTAAACTTGCGTCTAACAATTCGGAAACGGCCCATGATTGCAGACAATGAAGTTTGCGGATCGCTGAAGATCAAATCGGCCAAGGATGGTATCGGCACATGACACATTCACAACCTGAGCATTGGATGCTGCCTCAGTTACGGCGGCTTGCACGAATCAAGCCAGCGGCTTTTGATGAATTAGTGGGGCATATTCGAGAATTTCATGCTGAGCTTTATGAAGAGCTTTGTTTGATGGGGGTTGAGCATGGGGATTTGGAGCAAAGTGAATGTGCAGTTTGTTTGGCGACAGATGTTTCGAAGTTAGCGGTTCGGCTTGAGATTTATCGGGCGGATACGGGGAACGACGAAAATGCGATTTTGATCGAGACCGATGAGAATGGGGTTGCTTCGTTGGTGGATAGTGGCATCTTTGTGTGGGAAATTGCTCGTGAGCACCGGAAGCAGGGATCGCTTGAGGCATTGAAGAATTCATATGCATCGTTGACGGAAGCAGAACTTCGGGCGGCTTTGCGGTATAGCGAACGACATTCCGAGGAAATTGAGCGGAAGATCCGTGCTTACGAAGAGCGATTTGTGAAGACTGATTCCTAAGCCTATTTCGTTTAGGTTCTGACGGGCTATCCTTTTGAGGATGGCGGCGTTGTTGACAACGAATTTGAATGGGCTTGGGGAGCCGAGGAAGGGGAAGGTTCGTGAGGCTTACGATTTGGGTGATCGGATCCTTATGGTCACGACGGATCGGATTAGTGCGTTCGACGTGATCATGGCGAATGGGATTCCGGACAAGGGCCGAATTTTGAACCAGATCAGTGCGTTTTGGTTTAGGAAGTTTGAGGGGGTCGTTCCTCATCATATGATATCGGTTGATGATTCTGACGTCGCGGCCGTGGTTGGGGGATTTGATTCGGAATTGCGGGGCCGGTGCATGATTAGCCGGAAGGCAAAGCCGCTTACAATTGAATGCGTGGCGCGTGGCTATATTGCTGGGTCTCTGTTTAAGGAGTATCGGGCTGATGGCGGGCGGGTTCACGGATTGGATTTACCCGATGGTTTGCATGATGGGTCGCGATTGCCTGAGCCGATTTTTACTCCAGCGACGAAGGCAGGAGAAGGGCACGATGAGAACATTTCGTTCTCTCAGTCGGCGGACTTGGTGGGGCATGAGGTTGCGAATTTGGCGCGAGAATGGACTTTGAAATTGTTTGGGATGGCCTCGGAACATGCGGAGAAAGCGGGACTGATTTTGGCGGATACGAAGTTTGAATTTGGCATGACTGAAGATGGGTTGATTTGGATTGACGAGGCGCTGAGTCCGGATTCGAGCCGATATTGGGAGGCGTCGCTCTATAAGCCGGGTGGGGCTCAGCCGAGCTTTGATAAGCAGTATGTTCGCGACTATTTGGAAACACTTGACTGGAATAAGCAACCGCCAGGGCCAGAGTTGCCGACTGATGTTGTCATGAATACCCGTGCGAAATATGTGGAGGCTTTTGAGCGGATCACCGGCCAGAAGTTTGCGGATTAATGTTTTGGGTCTACAACATTCTGCTCACGTTTTTGAGCCCGATTTGGGTTCCGTGGATGCTTTGGCGGGCGAATAAGCGCGCGGAGAAAGTGGATTGGCAGGAACGGCAAGGCAACTACAAACTTGATTTGCGGGAAGGATCCGATCGGATTTGGTTTCATGCGGTGAGTGTGGGAGAAGTGGTGGCATCTTTGCCGATTTTAAGGGAGATTCGACGGTTAGCACCGGAAGCGGAGATTGTTTTGAGTGTGACAACTTCGAGCGGGAATGAGACGGCACTGAAGCAAGCGGAAGGCTTGTTTGATCATTTGGTTTATTTTCCGATTGATGTGGTTCGCTTCACTTTGGCGGCGATGTCTCGAGTCGAGCCTAAGGCGGTTGCGGTTATGGAGACGGAGCTTTGGATGAACTTTTTTTGGGCGGCCAAGACGGTTCAGGCAAGGACACTCGTGTTGAATGGTCGGGTAAGTGATCGGTCGTTTCCACGGTCTTCGAAGTTAGGTTTTTTCTATCGTCCGTTGCTGGCGCAGGTGGATGAGGTTTTGGTTCAGACGGATACGGATCAGGAGCGTTTTGTTACTTTGGGGGCTAGATCGGCGGAGGTTTTGGGGAATTGTAAATTTGATCAGGCGCTGGAGGGGCTTGATGCGGATGCGACGCATTGGCGCTCGGAGCTTGGGATTCCGGCGGATGCGCAGGTTGTGGTTATTGGATCAACGCGTGGGGAGATGGAGGAGGCGTTCGTGGTTAATGCACTGAATGATGAGCGGCTTAAAGATGCATGGGTTGTTCATGCGCCGCGGCATATGGAAACGGTTGCGAGTTTGGCGGCAAGGGTTTCAGCGGCGTTTGGGTCAGTTGCATTGCGGTCGAAGGGGGAAAGTGGTCGGTACTTAATTTTGGATAGTTATGGGGAGTTGTCACAGGTTTATTCTGTAGCGGATGTTGTGGTGATTGGAGGTGGTTTTGATAAATTGGGCGGGCAAAATCTGATTCAGCCGCTGGCTCATGGAAAGCCGGTGGTGCATGGGCCGCATATGATGAATTTTCGGGATGTGACGGATATGGCGGATCGGGTCGGGGCGACTTTGGTTGTGGATTCGCCGGAGGCTTTGCGTGGGGCACTACTAGAGCTTTTGGAAGATGCAGGGAAGCGGGCGAGGATGGGGAAGGCGGCAGCGGATTTGGTGGCAGAGAATCGCGGGGCGAGTACTCGGTATGCGGAGCGGGTTGTTGCGGCGATGCAGGCGGCTCCGGGGGTTCGACGGGGTAAGAAGTAAGCGTTTTTCTAGCGTTCAACGCTACCCACTCGGTTTACGCCGAAGCCCTGCCCACGCTTGGGAAGGGAAACCGTGCCGACACATTTGTTTTGGAGACAAGATTTGGGCGACTCCTATGTTTTGACGCGGTCAAACAATAAAAAAATCCCTGCAGAATTTTGAGTGAGCATCCGTAATTTGCTGTACAGGTTCCAGCCCAGTCAATCAAAACTTTTAAGAGTCGTATAATAATTACGATGTTGCATGGAAGGTGCTTGACCGTTGAACGCTGGTTGTTTGCAACGCATTTTTTATTTTTTGGCGGGCTCTTCGTTTTTGTTCCGATTGTCATTAGAGCAGCTTTTTTCGGAATTCAGCCCTCTTTAAATACATTGAATTGGACTGACTTACTATTACTAATACTTGTCGTGGGAGTTCTTATCTATTGTACAGTTCGGCGAAACCGCTCTTTGAGTAACTATATTGTTAGTCTCAAATCAGTTGAGAGTGTCGATATTGAACTTCTTTGCCAGATAATTATCGTTGAATGCCTTTACTCTCGTTCTGCTCTAACCCCTCTCACTAGGCAGGCCATCGGAAGATTGGTGACCTTTCGAGATACATTGCTCATTTGTTCTTGCCGGGAATCTCTGGAAAAGGCGGATCGGACTTTAGCATCGAAATGGGGCGCGAAAGAACTTGTGTCTGAATTTCACCAGCTCGTCTCACAAAGGGATCGAAGCTGATTGAGACGGTTTGCGACGTGAAGCAGGCGGCTCCAGGGGTTCGTCGGGGGCGATGAGTTGTGGCATGCCGAACACTGGTTTCACCAGTGGCACCCCAAGGTGACATTGACGATCAATTTTATCACCAGTGACAAACGAATTTGTGTATTGCATTAGAATGTGATGAATGAACTTAGGGTGAGTAGAATAGGGTCGTGAGCCGCCGATTTGGATTTACGTTGATTGAGTTGTTGGTTGTGATTGCAATAATTGCAATTTTGGCGGCGATTTTGTTCCCAGTTTTTGCTCAGGCGAAGGGGGCGGCTAAGGCGACACAGTGTTTGAGTAATCAGCGCAATTTGGGTTTGGCGATGGTGCTTTATCAGCAGGATTATGATGATACGTTTCCGCTTGACGCTTATGCGACAGATACGGGCTTTCCGCTTTGGCTGGACTTAGTTGACCCTTATGTGAAGAATAAACAGATTTGGTTGTGTCCTGGAAGTGCGGTGGCAGATAAGGACACAACGGGGGCGTTAAGCTCTCACTTTGGATACAACGCCACTTATTTGACCAACATCTTGACGGACTTCAGTAACTTTGATGGACATACGGCGGTATCTTCGACGGCACTTGGTTCCCCGGCGGAGACGGTGGTTTTAACATCGGCTAAGGCGAGTATTGTGGGGAGTTGGTGTGGAGATGATGGTAAGCATTTGTTGCCTCCGGGTGCGAGTGATGTGGATTGTTGGGGGCGGCCTGATCCTACTTTTGCGGGCGGGGCGACAATTTTCTGGGCGGATGGACACTCGAAGCGGCTCCGGTTAGGTCAGTTTTATTCAGGGCTTGCGGTTCCAGATCAGTTCTTTGATTTAGAGTAAGGAAAAAAGGATGCCCCGGCTTTTGTCAGCCGGGGCATCCTTTTTTCTTGATCGGTCAGTTTTCTTTGACCGTAATGTTGCGGTAGCTGACGGGGTCGCCGTGATCTTGGAACACGATGTAGCCTTCGGTGAATTTTCCAAACTCGGGCATATCTTTGAATTTGCTGGCGGCGACCTTGTCGCGAAAGTCCGGCGAATTCATATCGATTGTGACCATGAGTTTGTGATTGAGCCAGTGTTGCATGACGCCATTTTTGGCAACGATTCGGCTGGAATTCCACTCCCCGACGGGACGAGTGAAGTCGTATTCGGGCCGGTAAAGGGCGTACATTGCACTTGCCGATGTGAATGGATTTCGTCCATCAGCATGCTTGTGATTATCGAGGATCTGGTATTCGGGGGCACATTGCCATGGATACTGACCAGGTCGATCTTGGGCGAAGTACATGACTCCGCTGTTGCCGCCTTCGCCAATTTTCCATTCAAATGTGAGGTCGAAGTTCTTGTACTTTTTGGCGGTACGGAGATCGCCACCTTCTGCGCCGGGAGCGTAACTGAGGATGCCGCCATTGAGCGTCCATCCACTTGGCACTTTGTCGCTATTCCAACCTTGGAAGTTGCTCAAGGAACTGGTGAGTTTATTGCCTTGGGCTGGTTCGGCAGGCTGCTCGACTCGCTTTGTGGGTTTTGGACCGTCTTTGGCGGGAATGTTGTTGATGGTTAGCCATGCTTCAGTTGACCACATGAACTGCTTGCTTTCGCTTTGCAGACTTTGGTGGCAATGAACATAAACTACGTGGCTTTTGTCTTTGAGTCCGTCGATATTGAGGAAAACGGTTTTGCGATCTTGGCTAACCCAGACCGCCTTGACGTCAAGTACTTCTTCATCGATTTTTGGTCCACCATATTCTTCAGTTGGGACGTATCGCCATTGGTTGACTTGGTAATAAGCCGGAACGTTACCTACTTCTTTGCTCAGTGGCTCGGTGAACTTTATTTCAAGGCCGTTGCGGCGGGGCGATACGCTCAGCATTTCGAAAACGGACCGGTTGTTGTATGCGAGTCTTTGGGTTCCGAAGCTTTGTTTGCCCGTTTGGCCCCAGTTCCCAGTTGAACCGATGCCGCCGACGATGAAACTTCCATCTGGGGCGACCACGACTCGGTTTATTCCGGCTTCTAGACCTTGGGTGAAACGGAAAACGCAGCCTTGAAGGACTCCATTGACTTCTTCGACATAAACTCGTTTGAGCCCGCCGTGGGTCACGTCGCCATGCACCATTTGTCCCTTGTATGGGCCATCGTTGAGCGGGGCGATTTGGCTCGGAGAGTTGCCGATTTCGTTTTGAGGAAGCCAAACGACTGGTGGGTCTTCGGGAGTGTCCTTTTTGTCGATAGGTTCAACTGATCGATTGCCGTAGAAAGCCCCTTCTTTTACGAGGAGGATTTTGCTACTTGGAAGCCAGTCGCCTTGGTTATCGGCGATGTAGAGTTTGCCAAAGGCTCCGAATCCAATACCATTTGGAGTTCTGAGGCCTGAAGTGATGAATCTATATTCTCCAGTTTTGGCATCGATTTCGACAGTTCTTCCTCGGTCGATGATTTGAGGTTGGGTGGACTTTCCGCCGGGGTTGATGGCGGTGGCGAGATTGCCATAGAATTTCCCTTTCAAATATTCTAGTCCGAATGCGAACTCATGGAAGTTAGCGGAGACTTTCCAGCCGTTGGCGACGCAGCGATATTCGTCGGTGATTCCGTCTTTGTCGAGGTCGATCAGTTCGGTGAGTTCTTGCTTTTGGAGGACGTAAGTGCGACCATCGACAACTTTTAGCCCGAGTGGTTCGGCGAGTCCTCCGGCAATGCGTTTTACGGTCATTTGCGAAGGTGCTTTGTCCCAATTGTGAATCTGGTACACGGCCCCATCGGCATCCCATGTGCAGATGAGCATATCATTGTTGGGGAGGAATCCGATTCCGCCAACGCGGGGGTGGAAGTCGTTGGGCCGAGCCTGGGAGAGCGTGTACGCGGGGTGGACTTCTTCTTCAGGTCGTCGATCACCTGGACGGAAGTTGTCGATACCCATGACGCCTTTTTTGCCAGGTGCAGTAACTCGTACTTCGCCGGCAGGGGTTGTCAACGCGGATGCGGGTACGAGAGTGAATTCTTTATCGCCAGGTTTTTTCCAGCGGAGTTCTAGGGCTTCATCGGCACCGTTTTCGAACATTTCAATACGAATTGAGTTTTCGCCTTTATTGAGTTCGGTTGAACCTGTTTTGGGGGCTTTGCCGTGAAGGCCGTTATGGTTGACGATGAGATTGTCACCGATGAAGAGGCGAGATCCGTCATCGGAAGACAGTTCAAATTGATATGTTCCGGCTTGGTCAGCGTTGATGAAACCCGTGACGTGAGCAAGGAAGTTGTCGCCATCTTTGCCGAAGTCGCCGTTACCGAGGTTGACTTGGGGGATGATAATGCTGTAGTTGGGGGTTTGACCGGTAATGAGTTCAGGAATCTCGCTTAATTCGATGCCTGTCCAGTAGACGCGGAGGCTGAGGCCAGGTTCGCGTTGTTTACTGACATCCTGTTGGCTTTGGGTCGGCGTTGGTTGAGGTTTGGGGACTTCGGTGAAGATTCCGCCATCATCATCGGGTGGGGTGACTCCGTTTGGAGTGCCGGATTTGGCAAATGTTTCGATGAATTCAGACTTACCGTTAGAGAGCATTGCGGCGCGAAGTTGCGATTTTGCTCCGATTTCCATATCTGTTGGAGGGAAAGTTATTCCTACGGCGACTTTATCCATGATTGCACCTGGGGCCGCTTCGTACCAACGTAAGCCAAGTTTTTGGCCAGGTTTAAGTCCGGAAACTTGAAAATTGCGTTTGAGACCAATTTTGTTGGTGCCCATAGATAGGTAGTCGGGAGATTCGTTAAGTTGGATTTCTTGACCGGAGTCCGATTTGAAACTGAAGTTTAGTGTGAGTGTATTTTTGACAATTTTGTAGCCGAGGTATCGGGGCTCGATTTCGGTTGATACATCGCCATCAAAGATTTTCCAACTTTTCTCTTTATTGAGAATATAAGGGGCACCTTGGCTTGTTGGTTGAGGGCCGTGGACAGTGGTATAGACCGCGCCGTCGAATTTTACACCGCCAGTCCATGCTTTATAGAGGCTGCATGTTTGGGTGTCGTAGGCGACCCAGAGATTCTCACTGAGGGCGGCGGTGAGCATTCGCGCATTTTGATCGAGGACGGATCGGAAAACCCATATGTCTCGGGGTCTTTGGGTTGAGGAGGCTTGCGCGACCAAAGTGGCAGCAATAATGCTGGTAAGCATAGTGGATGAGGTTACCCTTCGTTTGATAGTTTTTTGAATCAGGTTTCGGACATTCGATTTTATTCATCAATCTGGGTTTTTCTCGATTTGTATTTCTTAGTTGGATTGCGGGTTCTTGATTTTTTTGAGCACATTTTTGTGAACTGAGGGTCATACTCAGAGGATTATGGGATTGAAAAAAGTGGTACGGCGGGGGTTAGCGCGGATGGGATGGCAATTGGAGCGCATTGAGAAGCGGGTGACAGATGAATATTCCGAGGACGGTCTTCATACAATTCACTCTTATAACTTTGTAGATGATCCGCGATTTATAAAAGCATATGAGCGTGGGGTTCTGGCCACGGGTGAGGATTATCATTTTCGTTGGCGCGTGCATACCGCGCTGTGGATTGGACGAACGGCTTCTCGATTAGAAGGTGATTTTGTTGAATGTGGGGTGAATCGTGGGTTTATGAGTTCGGCAATCATGTCAGATTTAGAATGGGAGAAGTTGGGGAAGACATTTTGGCTCTTGGATACATTTCAGGGGTTGGATGAGAAATATGTGACGGAAGCGGAAAAAAAAGCGGGGCTGATGAAGCATAACCTGGGCGATTACTATGTTCGGGGGGTTGAATCGGTGCAGCGAAATTTTGCCGAGTGGCCTTCGGCGAAGATTGTGGTGGGGACGGTTCCGGAAACTCTATCGGAAGTGACCAGTGAAAAGATTGCGTTTTTACATTTGGATATGAATTGTATGGAACCGGAAGTTGCGGCGCTCGAACATTTTTGGCCGAAATTGGTGCCGGGCGGAATGGTTTTGATGGATGACTTTGCTTATTCGGGGTTTGCGGCTCAGAATAAAGGGTTGTCGGCATTGGCAGCAAAATTTGGAGTGACGGTCTTTAATTCTCCAACTGGTCAAGGTGTGATGATTAAGCCGCCAAAGTAGGCATACTTTTAACATGGGAATCAAAGGATTTGTGAAGCAGGTTTTGGCTTCGCGAGGTTATGAACTTCAGGGGATTGCGCCGGAAATTGGCGATATTTATGACCAAGATGGCTTGCGGACTAAGCATAATCACGATTTTGTTTATGATCCGCGGTTTGTGGCGGCATACGAGCGCGGATTGAAAGCGACGGGAAAGGATTATCGGTTTCATTGGCGGGTTCATGTTGCGCTTTGGGCAGCAGAGATGGCGGCGAAGGTGCCAGGGGATTTTGTTGAATGTGGGGTGAATAAGGGGTTTATGAGTTCGGCGATGATGCAGTTGCTGGATTGGAATTCGATGGATCGGATGTTTTGGCTACTCGATACTTTTGATGGGATCGATGAGCGATTTTTGAGTGAGGAAGAGAAAGCTTCGGGTCGGATGGGGATGAATGATGGGGAGTTTTATGTGAAGGGAGTTGAGTTGGTGAGGGAAAATTTTTCAGAATGGGAGCGAGTAGAGATTGTGGTTGGGGCGGTGCCGGAGACTTTGCCTAAAGTGAAAGCGGAGCAGGTGGCGTTTTTGCATTTGGATATGAATTGCGCGCCGCCGGAAGTGGCGGCTTTGGAGCACTTCTGGCCGCTTTTGTCGCCGGGTGGGGTGGTTTTGATGGATGACTACACTTATTCGGGATACGAGGTTCAACACAAATCGTTGCGGGAGTGTGCGGCACGATTGGGGACCCCGATTTTGGGGTTACCGACGGGGCAGGGCGTGGTGATTAAGTCGCCTATTTGAGCGTGATTAGAACTCCGGCGACGATGAGTCCGGCGCCGACGGCGGTTTTGGGTTCAAATTTTTCTTTGAGTACGACGAAGCCAAGGATCATGGCGATGACAAAGCTGAGTTTGTCAATTGGCGCGACTTGGGAGACAGTTCCAGCTTGGAGAGCGCGGAAATAACAAAGCCAACTGAGCCAGGTTGCGACGGCAGAGAGGGCAAGGAAAATCCAGTTTTCGCGGGTGAGGTTAGTGAGATTGGCTTCTTTGGCGGCAAGGGCGAGGGTGACGCTAAAGACGAGGACGAAGGCGACTCGGACGAATAGGGCAGTGTTGGCAGGAACTCCTTCGACGCCGCGCTTGGCAAGGACGGCGGTGATTCCGGCGAAAAGTGCGGAGAGGAGGGCCCAGATTTTGTAGTCCATTTTTGGATTATGCGTTGGAAACGCTCTGGTAATAGACGGTTTAGGCCTGTGTCTCAGGTGGCATTCTTGATATACCTAAACATTTGGTTTTCAATGACTTGATTGGATTATTTACAGGATTCCTGAAATAATGAGCAGTTCAATTGACTCTAAATAGATTGAGCCCTCTGGATTATCCGGAGGGCTCGATTCACTATTAACTGTAGATACTTTTCAGTTTATTGGACGGGTTGTCCAGTTGCGGGGTCGACGACGGGAAGTCCGCCGAGTGAGTAGGCAGCCTTGCCCCACATGAAGTTACTGACGTTAAATGTGGAGAAGGTTGTTCGGAATTTAGCACTCGTGTCGGCCATGACATAGTTGTTTCCTTGGTCGAATCGTCCGGAATGGGTGTATCGGAGTGTGTGTGTTGCACCACCATTTGATGTGCGAAGTTCGCAGCTAAAAACGGCTCCAACAGTTCCTTTTCCGACAAATTTTCCAAGTTGGTTGGCAACGTTACCGGTGACGGTGAGCGCCTCAAGTGGAAGATCGGCAGCTACAGGCAAACTAGAACCAGAAAGGTCACGTTGACCGCTTCGACCAATACCAAAAGCCGGTCGGTATGAGCGATATTCGCCACCCGCTGAGACTTGCATGCAGTATTGTTTTTCCGTAGCGGCTGCGACGAGGATTGTGCCGGAAACTCCGTCAATTGCAGTTGAGCTAACAACATTGGCGGTGTCGGTGGATGTTCTTTTTCGACCAATGATGGCTTGGTTTGGGACATATGAGATTCGACCAACTTGCTTGGTATAGACGTTGGGGAGATATCCTTGCAATGCACATCCATCTACAGCCCCTTGCATACCAGGCTCGCCAAAGCCGCGGTTGTTGTTGGTGCGATTTGCGCATCCTGGTGCCCAACCGCCAATTGAATCAGCTGGGCTGACGAAGATTTGTTCATTCTTCAGATAGGGTAGAAGCATCCAGCTCCAGTGCACTTCGTTTCCAGCGAAGTCGTCTTCGCGGTGATTGCTCGGCATGTAAGTATCGTCGTAATCTGCCAAATAAAGTTGAAGGCCAATACCAATTTGTTTGGTGTTGCTAAGATCGGCGGTTTTCTTTGCAGCCAATTTGGCTTGTGCGAAAACCGGGAAGAGGATTGCCGCGAGGATTGCAATAATCGCGATGACGACGAGAAGTTCTATGAGGGTGAATGCGCGCTTCATTTCACATACATGAAACTTTTGTCCTGTTAACAAAGTATTAAGAGGCTGAAAAAATACCTATCTCCTACATGACGTTAGAGAGGGTCGTTGCACAGATACGCATTCAGTGCAACTCAGAAATTTATTTGAACGTGACTTTGACCCGGGTGGTGCCAATGAGATTATTACTCCATGTGCTTAGTTAGTAGTTGCCTTTGAGTTCTTCTGTCCTGGATTTGGATTTAGTGAGTCGTGTTTGATTGGAGTTAGTTTTTCGAAAAAGTGAGTCCTACTAGGAGCCTTCATGAGCTTGGAGCGTAGAATAGGGTTTGAATGGCATTGAATCGGATCACATTGGCGGCACCACGCGGATTTTGTGCAGGAGTGGCATATGCGATTGAAGTCGTCAACCTTGCGTTAAAGATTCATGGCGCGCCACTTTATGTTCGGCATGCGATTGTTCACAACGAATATGTCGTCAAAGATTTTGAGCGTCAGGGGGTTATTTTTATTGAGGATGTGAATGAGATTCCGGCTGGCGCAACGGTGGTGTTTAGTGCCCATGGTGTTTCTCCGCAGGTTCGAGCGGATTCGGCGGAACGCGGATTGAACGTGATTGATGCTACGTGTCCGCTCGTAACGAAGGTTCACAACGAGGCGAAGCGGTTTGCGGCGAAGGATTATTTGATGGTCTATGTGGGGCATCGGGGGCATGTCGAGGCCGAAGGGACGATGGGTGAAGCTCCTGATCGCATGATTTTGGTTGAGACTCCGGCAGAGGCAGAAGTTTTGGAATTACCGGTGCATGATCGGCTGGCTTTGGTGACTCAGACGACATTGAGCGTGGATGAAGTTGAGGCGATTACGGATGTGCTTGAGCGGCGATTCCCACATATGGAACGACCGACCAAAGAAGACATTTGTTATGCGACAACGAATCGTCAGGGGGCGGTGAAAGAACTCGCGCGGCAATCTGAATTTGTGATTGTAGTGGGGAGTAATCAGAGTTCGAATAGTAATCGCCTGGCGGAAGTAGCGCGGGATTATGGGGCAGATTCGGTGCTGTTGATGTCGCCAAATGAACTTGATCGATCGGTGGTGGAGCAGTATTCGACGATTGGGATTACGAGTGGCGCATCGACGCCGGATCAGTTGGTTGAGGATGTGATTGGTCGGCTTTTGGAATGGTCGCCGGGGACGCCGGTTTCAATTTTGGAGACAGTGAAGGAAGATGTTGAGTTTATGCCTTCGCGGAATTTGATTGCGCTTGCGATGGCGAAGGGGTAGTTCTTTGTTTGGGAAGCGTCGTCTGCATCGATTGGCTGAACATTTCGAGCCGGTGCTCGGGACGGAGATGGAGTTCCATGGGAAGGGCCAAATACGCTTGGGGTTTTATAGATGGCCTTCAAGGGCAAATAGTAATATATTAAGTAATGTTAGTGGCAGGGGCAACAGGGCTCGAACCCGCGACCTAAGGTTTTGGAGACCTTCGCTCTACCAACTGAGCTATACCCCTGCGTAGGATCGGCATCAAATATACCCAAAGTGATTGAAATTTGGCAGGGCCTGGGATGGTTGATGGGGGTGAATCGTTTGATGCTGGTGGTTAGTCTGAACCAGTACAGTGATTCCAACGCTATTGAGTGCCGCCCTGATGCATGGGCAAGAGTCGTTTTTGTTAAAGCCGATGGCGGGCGTTGAGCCGATTCGGCTGGCAATTACGCCGATTCGGGATGGAGTTGTCACGGATCAGGAGTGGGATTTATTGACGGAGACACCTAACGGTCCGACATTCTTTGAGTGGGAGCCGGGGAAACTCTATTTTGGGGCGAAGCCGAAGCCGGGTCAAGAGGTTGTGATTTCGGTTGACTGTAATGGCGATGGATGGCTGGTTGGGGATGATAATTTGGAGATTCGGGTTCGGATGGATGGGGATCAGCCGAAGGCGGAGGTTCGTCAACTTGATGCGACGGATCGGTCGGGTCCGGTTTGGGTTGTGCCGCGGATGTTGCCAGAGGCGGTGATGGTGGCGGCGAAGAATTCGGCGGCCTATTGGAATCTTGAGGTTGCGATCCATGTGGAGGGGTTTAGCAAGCAAATTAAGGAAGATTCGCGGGTTGGAGTACGTACGGATTTGGTGCCCGATGGTACGGATGTTGGTCCAAGCTACATTCCACGCAATATGAGTTTTTTGAGGTTGCGTTTTGATCAAAGCCGGAATTTGTTTAGTGGTTTGGTGTGGAGGCCAGGGATTAGGAATAGGAATGTTGCGCGCCTTGATCCGTTTACGTTTGGGTTCAACTTTGAAGTGGAAAGTGATGCTCCGGTGTTGCAATCGGTGGACGTGGTGGGTGAAGGATATGCGCGAGATGCGATTAATCAGGTAACGGTTCCGTTCCCGGCTCCGGATCGGCGCGGTCGGGCGACAGTGAACTATTCAAGCGCGATTAAGAACGATGCGGTTGGGGGATATCGGGTTTTGAGGGCGACGGTTTTGGCAGCGGATGGGCGGATTGCTCAGATTCGGTCGAGCTTCCGGATTGCGGAGTTGATCGATTTTGGTTTTGGGTTGCCGATGACGGTGAAGTATTCGGAAGAGCCGCAGATTGTGAAAGGAACGGTTTCGTTGAAAAGTCAGGGTGAGGGGCGGATCAACGGGACTTTCACGATGAAATTGCCAGAGAGTTGGACAGGTCGGCGCGGTCAACAGGAAGATTTCTTGATTTTCTTTAGTCGTGAGAGTGCCAAGGTGGTCGTGGAGTATTCCATTCCTGGGGGAGCAACGGGGGTTTATCCGGTTGTTTTAATGGCAAAAGTGGGTGAACACGAAATCTCGAAAGTGGTTTATGTGACGGTAAAGTAGGTTTTATGAGTGGTAGCGAGCCGACGAATCCTAAGGACTCCTTTGCACCGGTTGCCGAGAAGTATCTGACGAGTGCGGCTCATGCGAAGCCAGACGCTTTGAATGCCTTGGTAGCGCGCATTGAGCCCACGGGTGGTTTGGTGGTCGATGTTGGGACGGGGGCGGGGCATACGGCTTATGCATTTGCACCCAAAGTTGATCGTTTAGTCGCGGTCGATATTACGCAAGAGATGCTGGATATTGTTAAACGGGAAGCCAAGACCCGAGGCTTGACCAATATCACAACAGAACTTGCACCCGCCGAGAAATTGCCTTTGAAGAGTGAGCAGGCAACGGGAGTTGTGACGCGGTTGGCAGCACATCACTTTGATGATGTAGCGGCGTTTGTTTCAGAATGTGCACGTGTTTTAGAACCGGGTGGATGGTTGCTTGTGGTAGATACGGTTGGTCCAGAAGATGAAGAAATTCAAGCGGAACTTGACCATATTGAACGGTTGCGGGATCCGAGCCATGGTCATGACTTGGCGGTTTCGGAGTGGGGTGCGCTTGTAGATGCCAATGGATTTTCGACGGAATGGGTGGATGTGACGCGTAAATCGCTTGACTTGGAAGATTGGCTTGAACGAATGGAAGTTCCGGAGAATCGAAGGCCGACTTTACGCGAGTTGATTTTGGAATCGGAAGGCGCGTTGCGAAAGTACTTGAGTCCGACGGTTGGGCCGAAATCGGCGTTTGATCTTTGGGAAATGTCGCTTTTTGCTCGCAAAGCTTGATTCTAAGTTGAACTAAGCTTCGTCATTAGTTCTTGTGGATATTCCGCGATTGCTCGCGCCCTTGGTTACCCCGTTTACAGATGATGCGTCGACGGTGAGTGAAGTTCGGCTTGCCCGATTGATGCGGTGGTATCGCGAATCTGGGGTGGAGGGGGTTGTTGTGGGGACTCCGGCGGGGGAGTTTGCAAGCCTAAGCTTGACGGAGCGCAGGCAAGTTTTGGATTGGGTGACGCGGGATGCGGGGGATTTGGCGGTTTATGTAAATGTCACGGCACAGACTACGGCTGTGACGATTGACCTTTGTCAAGATGCGGCGGAGAATGGCGCGGTCGGGGCGATCTTATGCCCGCCGATGGTAGGACAGTTGAGCTTAGAGGAAGGGAAGAACTATCTAACGGTTGTACGGAGATTCGGAAATCTTTCAGTTGGATTCATTGATCCAACCGGGAAACTGGCTGATGTAGCTCATGGGGTTGAAGAGACGACAGCAAAGTGTCCAGGGACGCTGGCTGATCACGAATTAACCCATTTTGCTCTGACGGCTCATGGAGGGAGTACTGAATGCTGGACTCCGAGCGGAATGGTGCATCCAGTTGCGATATTTGGTAAAGACAGGGCTGAGGCTATTTTAGGGAAGTGGGGGGCATTTCGGCCAGTGCTGGATGGCGTTTTGCGGCATTCGGGTTTGGCGAGGGTGGGGAAATACGTTTCAGAGAATAACGGGATTGAAGTTGGGCCGCTCCGAGGGCCGTTTATGCCATTGAATCAGACCGGACGCGAAGTGGTTGACCATATTTTGAAAGCGATCTAACTTTCGGTTCTGAGCGTATTTTTTGAGTGATGGAATACCGCTTCGGTGAGAGGGTTCCAGAGATAGTAGATTTCCGGGAGTTTTTCGATCGGGCAAAGCATGCGGTCGGAGGATTCTTGGGTCGTTTGAAATTCTTCTAGGGAAATTAAGTGGCTCGTAACTGCGGTTGCCCAGGACATTTTTTCGCCATTTGTGATTTTGTATGTTCCAATTTCGACGGGTTTGTTGATTTTTGCGCCGGCTTCCTCTTTGGATTCTCGGACAGCGGCTTGGGAAGCCGTCTCATTTGGCTCAATTCGCCCGCTGGGGACGCACCAGCCTCGATTGGCGATCTTTGCTAGGAGTACAAGGTCGCCTTGCCAGATGAAGCATACGACGGCAAAAGGGTCATGTTCAGGGGTGAAAGGTGCCGGATAGAACTCCATCGTTTGACTCTCGCTTGATTCGGTAGGGAATCGCACGATTAGTCTTTGGCTTTTACGGTTTGGTTTGATGGGAATCCAAATTTGATGATTACAACTTTGCCGATAATTTCATTTCTTTCGACAGGACCCCAAACACGGCTATCTTCGCTCACTGGTCGGTTGTCGCCGAGGAGATAATACTCTCCTTCGGGAATGACGAATTCGCCGTTGGTGATGCTGTAGTTTTCAGGAAGGTTCATGAAATCGACGGACTCGCCGCCAATTCGGTTTATTCGCTTGATATAGTAGTCGCCGGCCTTGTCGCGTGCACGCACTACGACAATATCTCCACGTTTGAGGTCACCAACTAGCCAATAAGCCTTGCTGGTGAGGACGTGGTCTTTTTCGACGAATGTCGGCTCCATTGAAGGGCCTTTTACTTCTACCGTTTTGAAATTTTGGCTGAGAAAAATCACGAAGAGCAATACGAGTAACAAAAACGCGGTGAATCCGGTTACAACTACTTTCTTTTTTCGCGACGTATGCTTTTCCCTGGGAGCCATGATTTTTACGGATGCCATCTAATGGGGGTTATACTTCAGATC
>JBJXDW010000017.1:0-6553 GCA_046154445.1 Fimbriimonadaceae bacterium
ACCGCCTACACCCCCTACCAACCCGAAGCATCCCAAGGCTATCTCCAAACAATCTACGAATTTCAAACCATGATCGCCGAACTCTTCGGCATGGATCTCGCGAACGCCAGCATGTACGATGGGTCAACCGCAATGGCCGAAGCCGCCATCATGGCCACCTACATCAAGAAGCGATCTAAAATCGCCTGCGCATCAGCAATTCACCCCCACTACAAGAAAGTCCTCGGAACATACACCTGGTCGCTCGACCTCGAAGTCGATACCATCGCCGATTCCAACGGAGCCACCACCGACTACAGTTCCCTCACTGAAGAACACGCTTGCCTCGTTGTCCAATATCCAAACTTCTACGGAATCATCGAAGACCTCGCCGAAGCCCGCAAAGCCGCTGACCGAGTCGGTGCCCTTCTCGTCGTCGTCGCCGATCCAACCGCTTGCGCAATTCTTCCTCCTCCCGGCGAATTCGGTGCCGATATCGTTGTCGGCGAAGGCCAACCCCTCGGAATCCCCATGGGTTATGGTGGACCGCTTCTTGGCCTGTTCGCCTGTAAAGAAGAATTTGTCCGCCTAATCCCCGGTCGCATCGTCGGGAGAACCTCCGACGCCCAAGGTCGATCCGGATACACCATGACCCTGCGAACCCGCGAACAAGATATCCGCCGCGAAAAAGCCACTTCCAATATCTGCACCAACGAAGCCCTCATGGCCCTCGCCAGCACCGTCTACATGTCCGCTCTTGGCAAAAACGGAATGGCCAGCGTCGCCGAGTCAACCGTACAAAACACGCAATACGCCATCCAACAACTCACTCAAGCAGGAGCAAAACTCCGATTCGAAGGCAAAGTCTTCGGCGAATTCGTCCTCGAATTCCCCAAGTCCGCCGCCACTGTCCGCGATGCTCTCCTCAAAGAGAAAATCCTCGCCGGACTCCCGCTCGGCCCTTACGATCCAACACTAGAAAATTGCCTCCTCGTTGCCGTCACCGAAATCCGCACCAAAGCGCAAATCGATGACTACGCCACAAAACTCGCAAAGGAGCTCTCTAATTAAGATGCCAAACCTACGAACCAAATCCGTCCGCATCCCCATCACAATCTTCGAAAAATCCGTCGCCTGTCGAGTCGGGGCAAACATCCCCACCGCCGACACACCAAAAGTCGATCTCCAATCCGTGATCGGCAACACCCGCAAAGAGTTCAATTTCCCCGAAGTCAGCGAGCTCGAGCTCATGCGCCATTTCGTCAACCTTAGCCAACTCAATTACGGCATCGAAACCGGCTTTTACCCCCTCGGCTCATGCACGATGAAATACAACCCGCGCATCAACGAGGTCACCGCCAGCATGCCCGGCTTCCGAAACATCCACCCGATGCAACCCGATGAAACCGTCCCTGGCGCGCTCGAGGTTCTAGGTTCGGTCTACGATTTCCTTCGAGAAATCACCGGATTCACCGACATCAACATGCAACCCGTAGCCGGTGCCCACGGTGAAATGACCTGCCTCATGCTTATCAAGGCGTACCACGAGTCTCGCGGAGAAGGCGACAAGCGCAAGGTCGTTCTCGTTCCAGATAGCGCCCACGGCACAAACCCCGCCAGCGCCGCACGTTGCGGTTACACCGTCAAAACGATCCACACCGGCGACGATGGCGACTGTGACATGGAAGCCCTCGCTGCTGCCCTTGACGACACTGTAGCGGCCTTCATGGTCACCAACCCGAGCACGCTTGCTCTATTCGAACGCAACATCAGCAAAATCTGCGAAATGGTGCATGCCGCTGGTGGACAAGTCTTCTGCGACGGAGCGAACATGAATGCGATGGTCGGCACCACCCGACCCGGCGACCACGGCTTCGACTGCATGCACCTCAACCTCCACAAAACCTTCTCCACCCCTCACGGTGGCGGCGGTCCCGGATGCGGCGCAATCGGCCTACAAAGCCACCTTGAACCATTCCTCCCCGGCCCTGTCCTCAAAAGAGAAGCTGGGAAAGTTTTCTTCGATTACGACCGACCCCATTCAATCGGCCGCGTCAGTAGTTTCCAAGGTCAATTCCTCATGGCTGTCCGCGCCCTTACTTACCTCCTCGCCTATGGCAAGGAGAATATGGCCGACATCAGCCGCTACAGCGTTCTCAACGCCAACTACGTTCGAGCCCGCCTCAAGGAAGTTCTGCCTCCCGCACATGACCGCCCGTGCATGCACGAATGCGTTCTCACTGCCAAACAATACAAGCAATTCGGCGTCCGCGCCCTCGATATCAGCAAGCGATTAATCGACTACGGATTCCACCCTCCAACAAACTACTTCCCGCTCATCGTTCCCGAGTGTTTAATGATTGAGCCAACGGAAACCGAGTCCAAACAAACCCTCGATGATTTCTGCGACACGCTGATAACTATCTGCCACGAAGCTGAAACCAACCCCGACCTTCTTCACAATGCCCCTTCAACCCAAGTCGTCGGTCGTCTCGATGAAGCCAAAGCGGTTAAACAACTCGATGTCCGCTGGCGCCAAGATCGTGCATTAGAAACCGTGTAAAAATGTTATCAAAACGTGCCCCTGCCTTACTTCCATAAGGCAGGGAAACTCAAACTACATTCGCCGAACTATCGGGCCGTTCAATCCCCATTTCAATCAAAGCCATCCGGCCCCGTTGCTTATTCTTATACATCTTCTCGTCCGCGATCTGCATCAACATATCCAGCGAACGGGCATCATAACCGTAATAAGAGATCCCCGCCGAAACCGTCAATTCAAACGGCAACACTGCCGCTCCACGACGCAAAGTTCCATTCAGTCGATTCAGGAATAAATTCGCCCCAACCGAATCAGTTTCTGAAAGCAGAACAACAAACTCATCACCACCAAGCCGGCCAATCACATCGTCACCTTGCGAACTATCTCGAAGTGCGCGTGAGAGAACTCGCAAAGCCGCATCACCTGCCGCATGACCGTGCTCATCATTAACTTCCTTAAATTTATTGCAGTCAATCAATACCAGCGCACAATTCGTCCGCAACCGCTCTGCATGATCAATTGCCTGTTTAGCTCTTTCAATAAACCCTGCACGGTTCAAAAGCCCAGTGAGCGCATCCGTTGCTGCTTGTTTATTGACAACCTTAATCCGATTCTCAAATCCTTCAAAAAAGAGCATCACAACCCCCAAAATCAACAAGTTCATGAACCAAGCCGCAAACGTAGGATTCCCTTCAGCAAAAACATGCCACTTCGTCGCTGTGACAAATGAAATCAAACCGCCAGTCAACCGCCCGCCTTGGCGAGCCGCATACCAAATCGGCAAGAAGTACAAATAACTCAAACCAATATCGTTAAAAAGCCAAACCTTGAACCACTTCTCCATCAAAGAGATCAGGATCAACAGCCCAACCGAAACCCCCATCGTCTTCGCCAACTCCCAATCATAAAAGTGACCCTTAATCGACTCATTCCAAAGCCGACGTGCCTGTTTCATAATTTTGCGAGTCTCGAGCGTCCACATATCCTTATTTGGATTCTCGGTTGACCTTCCTTATTCCGTAGATTTGCTGATCCAAAATTTATACGATCTTTACAACGCATCGAGCCTGTAGGACATTCGACTAACTTGGGAAGCAAATCCTAAAAGTAGGCGTTTATATAAGTGGACGCGAATCCTCCTCAAACAAAGAAAGGCAGGCAATCCCAGACCTGTCTTGTTCCAGTCCAAAAAGGCCCCGTTTCCCAGGCGGGGCCATCTTATTCTGAACCTACTTCCCTAGATAAAGGTGCTTACGCCGCATCCCCGAAAGGCCGCTCAGCGGTTCTTCAAATCGTATCCGAACCTCCCGAGTAACCGCTGTTCCCGATGAACTCGGAACACTTTCCAAAGCCCAACCATAAACCGTTTCCGTTTGATCAGGCATTTCCACCGAAATCGAATCACCCGCATCAACTCCCGCATTCGACAAAACTTTCGCCCCGCCAGCGCTCAAGTCCATCAAACTCGCTGGCTCACCATTCAGCCTGACAATCGATCCAACAACCGAACGATCACGATTTTCCGACCGACGATCGACTTGCCGAATTCTCAACGGCCAAGCCAAAACAAACTCATGCGTATCCGAATCCCGCGATTCAACTGAGCTTCTAAAAGTCACCAAACTGTCCCCAACCGGTGCCTGAACCATCATCGATTCACCGACTCGCACCGGTACATACCGATCACGCTGGAGCGGTGCACTAAAGACCAATCCCTTCTTCGATCGCCGAACAAAATAACAACGATAACTACCCCCCGGACCAACCATCCGTACTCGGGTGTTCTCAGCAATCGGAACAAACGTCACATTGCGGCGCGAACGCGCCATCACAAAGTGACTCACCACCATACTCGCGGTGAAAACCACCGCCAATAAACCAACCATTTGCAAAAATTCAATCATCAAGTTCTCCTAACTGGAGATCCTCTTAGCCGCTATGACTGGATTGATCTGCTTCAAAAAGTTTTCTCATCCGCGGAAGAAGTTTCATCGCTTCCCGCAGACTAATCAAACCTTCTGTTGCCAAATCTTCCTTTCGCGTCGTTGCGAACTCAAAGACTTCAGTTGTTGATTGAAATAACAACTTGTGTGCCAATAACCGAGATTCGTGAGAAACCTTATATTGAGGCGGAACCAGCGTCAATTCCATGAGTACTGCGAGCCCCTTCGCCATCTGGTTATCTCGTGCCGCATAGGCAATCATTTCCGCATCGTCTTTACGAACTTTCAAAAGCGGAATACGATCCCCCAATCGAACTCCAATCCCCTCAAACTGATCCTCACAAACCCCAACCATCATCTCATAACTAACAGTAAGCCGCTCAGATGGTAAATCCACCAAACTCGCCAAGTCGTTTAAACAAAAATCCGGTTGACCGGCAAATGCAAATGCAACTCCCCGCTCATAAACAATCTCCGGTGTAGGGCCATAGCGAATCGCTTTTGAATACCATTCAATCGACTGCGTATAATCGCCCGTCCGCAAATAATATTGACCCATCATGTAGTCAGTCTCGCGATTCTCCCCTCCCCGCGCTAAAATGTTATTGAGTGCATCTCGAGCCTGATCTGCCAAACCCGCTCGCAACCAATTCTTTGCCCCAAGCTGATAAAACGGCAACGGTTTGTTACTCACCTGAGCGCCGCGAATCGCTTCCCGAGCCGCTTCTATATACAACCCCTCTGTCGCCAAAATAGAAGTCAATTTCAATCGATAAGAATCCTCAAATGGTTCCTTATCAATCAAATCCCTGAGTTGAACGATTGCAAGTTCAGTCTGACCCTTTTCTAGGAGGGCCTCAACCCCGGCAATCCCCCCCCTAACATCCGGCAAATTGACCCCAGTCGGCAAGGGCACCATCGCCCCAGGATCGGCTTCCGGCAAATTGCGTCTCGGACTAAGAGGTAATTTTTCTAGCGGGCCCTGTCGCAACATAAATGCCCAAGTCGCCGCAATTGTCCTTGAAGTCGAATCCCAATCAGGCTCACCCCCAACCAATGTTGCCGGAATTTCCAAAACTTCCTTGCCATATGTATTTTGAAAATTCTTCAAATCAAGTTCATTTAGGGGCTGACTTGTACCATTAAAAAACGGAGCTAATCGCCGATCCCAATCCCCATATCTCCAAATCGACTTGAATCCGTTGTTTCGATAAAGTGTCGCCACTGGACGGACAATTGTCGCACTCCGCATTGCCCAAACAACCAAAACATACTCCGCCCCAATCGAACGAGAAACATTTACAATCTCCGACTGGCTCGGCGATTGAAGAGAAAGCGCAAAGCCGCGAGTATCCGCAATCTGACGAAATCGCGGATCTGCCATCGACCAAACAATCGGATCAACCTGACCCAACTCATCAAGCGCCGCCGCAACATAACTATCCAAAAGCAAACTCTCATACTCCGGATGATCCTTCGGATTCTCAACCAATTGCACGACAAAAATCCTTGGCACATCTGCGTGTGCCAAGGATCCCACCCAAGCGAGCAAAAGCCCGCTCAATGCCAGTCGGCCAAAGTTCATCCCACTATCGGTTTAACCTCCCAATGCCGAAATCGCTCGCTCGCAACTTTCTTTAGCCGCGCGAACTGAATCCGAACCATTTCCCCGCGAAATCTGTGCATCAAACGCCCTCACCGCATTGCGATAACTGCGAACTGCATCCGATTTACGTCCCATCTTTTCGTAGCACTGCGCCAACCGCTGATACGTCGCGCCCGTTCCCGCACCTGCCCGAATCGCCGCTTCATAAGCTTCAGCTGCTCCCGCATAATTCTCCTGAATATATAAGTTCCGTGCCTTTTGGATCAACTGCTCAACCGACATCGCCCCGCCATTGGTCGCCGCCGTATTGTTGTTCTCACTGCCCGGCTTAACCCGAATCTCAACGACCCCCGGGTCTTCTTTGGGCGGCTCCGCCGTTTTCCCTTCATTCGGATCTTTCGCTGGTTCAGTTTGTGCTGGTTGCGCATTACCATCATCTTGCCGTACTGTCCCAACTTTTCCATTTGGCCAGTCCTGCAAATT
>JBJXDW010000018.1:0-7082 GCA_046154445.1 Fimbriimonadaceae bacterium
TTACTCTGACTCCTCCTAAATCAGAGCCGCAAAAAGGGAATCCTCCTCCATTTTAGTTAGCCCGGAAGTGATAGCGTCCTGGTTTTCTTTGCCCGAGTCTCGTGAGAGATTCGGGCTTTTTGCGTTGTTATGTGTTGTTTTTGAGAGGTCGTTTTGGTAAGTGACAAGCTATCAGCAGAGACACACTTTGAGACTCTCTGTGTTAGAAATGGCTAGGAAATATGCATTTGCATGAAGCACCTTATGGTCTACATTGTGAAAACTATGTATGGCTTTGAGCGGCTCATTCTAATTTGATGTTGATTGTCGATGGATGATTTCCATATCTAATACTGTCATACGGGGTTTTTGCGTCGTGTCAGCGATGCGCTCCATGAGCCAGTTCCAGGATTGTTCGGTTATATTTTCGAGTGGATGGCGGATGGACGAGATTGGGATTTGAAAGTCAGCAGCTTCGGGATAATCTCCCAAGCCCATGATCAATACATCGTCGGGGATTTTTTTATTGAGTTCGAGGAGTGAGCGGGCAGCCCCGATTGCGATCGTATCTGAAAAACAGAACAGGGCGTCGTAGTGGTTTTCAGATAGGTGTTTTGTCAGGCTGGTTTTGACTTCGGCGCTGGTATCACCGCAGCATGGGATGAGGATTGGTTTGTTCCCGGAGGACTCCATGGCTTCTGAATATCCGCGACGGCGGCGTTCCCGAGGAAAATCTGAGATCACCCAGTCGGGGGTGATATGGCCGATTTTGCGAGCGCCGCGTTCGATGAGGTCGTAAGTTGCTCGTTTGGCGGCTCCATCGAGATCCCAGGCGACGGAATCGCCGTATAAGACTTGTTCAAAGCCGAGGACGGAGATTGGGATATGGTCATTGCCTTTGATTTTTCGGAATTCTTGTATGGCCTTGCCGGAATCGATGCTGATGATTCCATCGACGGGGTAGAGGGTTGGGGGTTTGCCGCCTTCGAGAAGAGCGTCATCGCGTTGGAGGCAATTGACCATGAGCTCGTAGCCATCGCGTTTGGCAAACTCGCTGATGAGTTTGAGGTAGCGCATATAGGTGACGATTGGCCGGTCGATGGGCATCCATACGCTGATGAGGTTGGTTTTTCCGCCTCGGATTGCTTGGGCGTGGCGGTTGGGTTGGTATCCGACTTTTTCGGCGGCGTCTTTGACTTTTTGTCGAGTTATCTCGGGGAGTGATACGGTTGGGTTACCGCTTAAAACATGACTGACGGTTTGGATTGAGACGCCTGCTTCATGGGCGACATCTTTAAGAGTTATGCGCTTAGGTTTAGTAGGTTTCTTAGACACGTTTCTCGTTGGAGATTACCGTTTTGATTGGTTATTTATGCCGTTTGACTTTTGGATGGGACATAAGATGGGTTTTTCAAGGCAAGACCTATATATATTCTTAAATTTCAGAAATAATTGAAAATAGATGAGAAATCAAGATATGCCTTCGATGAATGAGCTTGGAGTTGATCTATTGTCGACAAACATGTGGCAACGATGGCAGCCGGTGCCGATGCCTTTTTTGTATGCGATAGGATTTATGGTGGCATGGCATTGGAGCGTTTATTGGTTGAGTTTTGTATTTTTGGTTCTGGTTTTTTCAGCTTGCTCGACGTCGACACATGACGTTGTGCATCGAAGTTTGGGGTTGAGTCCGCGGGCGACGGAATGGATGCTGTTTTTGATGGGGTTTCCGCTTTTTGAGAGTGGGCACTCTTATCGTTCGACTCATCTTTATCATCACAAGAGATTTCCGCATGATGATGACCTTGAGGGCGAGGCCGCACACTTGCCTATGTGGAAGGTATTTGTGAGCGGGCCAACCTTTATGGCGCGGCTTTGGTTATGGTCGTGGCGGGAGAATGCGAATCGTCCGATAGAACGTTTGTGGTTGATATTGGAAGGGGGTTTGGCACCGGGCTCGCTTATGATCGGCTGGCTTTTTATGCCTTGGACGAGTGCGGTTTTCGCATACGCGGTAACGGTTTTGGCGAGTACTTTTTTGTATCCGCTGTTTGCGATCCATTTGCCGCATCGGCATTTTGAGGAAGGCGTTCGGTGGACGGAGGCCTGGACATGTAGGGGTCGGTGGATTCCGAAGTTATTCTTGCCGCTGGCTTACCACTTGGAGCATCATCTTTATCCTCAGGTTCCTTCGCATAATTTGCCGGAATTGGCGCGGAGATTGCAGCCTTGGTTGGTGCGAGCGGGGGTTGAACCGATCCGGGTGCCGTAGAAGGCTTAGGTGGTTATGAGTTCTGGCAGGTACAACGAAGGAGAGATTTGATGCGAGAACCCCGTGTTGACGACTTGCGTATACGCCAAACCCGACCGCTCATCCAACCAGCGATTCTGACGGAAGAGATTGTTCGGACGGCTGAACATTCGGATCGCATTTATGATTGGCGCAACGAAGTTGAGGCAGTGATTCGGGGGGATGACAAGCGAATTTTGGTGATTGCCGGCCCGTGTTCGGTACATGATCCGGTTTCTTGTTTGGAATTTGCGGCTGGATTAAAAGGTTTGGCTGAACGGTATTCAGACGAATTGGTTGTTTTGATGCGGTCTTATTTCGAGAAGCCGCGGACGGTTGGGGGATGGAAGGGGTTGATTAACGATCCGGATTTGGATGGCACCCATAAAATCAATCGAGGATTGCGGTTGGCGCGGGGATTTTTGCGAGATTTGGCAGAGCTGGGGGTACCGGCGGCGACAGAGTTTTTGGATACGACGGTTCCCCAGCATATTGCGGACTTGATTAGCTGGGGAGCAATTGGGGCGAGGACGGTCGAGAGTCAGACTCACCGGGAGTTGGCGAGTGGTCTTTCGATGCCGATTGGATTCAAGAATGCGACAGATGGTCGGATTCAGCCAGCGGTTGATGCGGTTTTGACGGCGGCGCGAAGTCACTGGTTCCCTTCCACGACTAAGGAAGGGGTTGCGGCACTTTCGGAGACGACGGGGAATGCGAGCTGCCATATCATTTTGCGCGGTGGGGCGGCAGGGGCAAATTACGAGACTTTTCACATCGCTGAGGCTTGCGAGCGGTTGAAATCGGCCGGACTCAGGCCGAGCGTCATGGTGGATTGTTCACATGGAAATTCGGGGAAGGATTATCGGAATCAGCCGAAAGTGAATGAGGCGATCGCTCAACAAATTGAATCAGGCGATGGACGAATATTTGGCGTGATGATTGAGGCGCATCTTGTCGAAGGCCGGCAGGATTTTGTAGAGGGGAAGGATATGGTTTTTGGTCAGAGCATTACGGATAGTTGTGTGGATATGAAAGTGTGCGAGGCAATGATGGAGCGGCTGGCGAAAGCGCGCGCTTCGGTTATTGCTTGATTTTCACCTGAAGTTGTCGGTATTTGCCTTTTTGATGCGACAATAGTGTGGTGCAAATGAAGACCAGTATGGAGAATCGCAATGAAAGTTGAGTTAAAGCCAGATTTTGAGATTAGCGATGCGGCGTGTAAAGCTGCAATGGGTAAGACCTTGGGTGAATGGTTTGCCTGGATTGATCAGGAGTGTGCGGGAATGGGCCGGAGAGATACGATTCAGGCGGTTTATAATGCGACCGGTCGGGGTGCCGATCTTTGGTGGCCGACGACGATTTGGGTCGAATATGAGGCCAGTAAGGGGATCGTTAAAAAAGATGGTTTGGCGGAAGGGTATACGATTTGTTCGACCAAGACAATAGCGGCACCGGTTGATGCGATTTATGCTTTGATGGCGGGATCGGCGAAGGAGGGCGATGCTTATTCTGATCCGGATGGGAATTCGGGCGAGTGGCTGAGATTGCGGCCGGGGAAGGATGTTCGGCTGAATTGGAAGACGGCGGGAGTCGAGACGGGGACAATGGTGGATTGCACATTTGTGGATAAGGGTAAGGGGAAAACGCTTGCAACTTTGACGCACAGCAAGATTCAGAGTCGGGCGGAGGCGGATGGTTTGCGGAATGCTTGGGGTGGGTTCTTTACGGATTTGAAGGCGGGATTGGAGAGTTAGTTAATTCCGTTGCCAAAGCAATGGAGATAGTAGGACGAAGATAGTTGGCAGGAGGAACATTAAAATCAGAATTAGGCATCCTACCTTGCCAACGATCGAGGAATCACTACTGTTTGCCCACCAAAAACCTAGGGAATTCGCCCGCATATTCGAACTCGCTTTGTTAGCGGCATCCATAAGTTCGTCGTGACCGGAGTCGTCGGTTTTGCCGCAATTTGAGCATGCGGGGCCACGGTTTGTTTTGCCGCAGATGCAGAGCCAGGGGGTGTTTTCGCTCATTGCTGCAGTTTATACGGGAATTGATAGGACCTTGCTGCAACCCATTTGGAATCATGCCGTAATATCATAGTGATATCACATTGATATCAGGAGTGATTCGATGAATGAAAAAGAAATTCGTGTGATGCCGGGGATGGCGATGCTGTTCTTGGTTCTGGGATGGATTGGCGGTGTGATTTGGCTGTTTAGCAGTTCCGTAAGAACTGACAATGGCGGCATGGCAGGGCTTGGCGTACTGGGAATGTTCGTCTGGTTCTTACTGATCTCGGGGTTCTTTGTTGTGGAACCGGGCGGGAGCAAGGTGCTGTTGCTCTTTGGAAAGTACGTTGGTTCGGTTAAACACGACGGGCTTCATTGGGCGAATCCGTTTTATAGTAAGCGAAACTTGAGTTTGCGGGTGCGGACATTGAACGGCGACCAGTTGAAAGTCAACGATTTAAGCGGGAATCCGATTGAGATTGCGATTGTATTGGTGTGGCGTGTTGTTGACACCTATGGAGCGAGCTTTGCGGTTGATGACTATGAGAACTATGTTCGGTTGCAATGCGAGACAGCGTTGCGGCACTCGGCGAGTAGTTATCCTTATGATGCAGAAGATCATGAAGAAAGTTTGCGGCAGAACGCCGAGGAAGTGAGCGATCACATTCGGCAGGAGTTGCAGGGCAAATTGAAGCTCGCGGGGGTTGAGGTTATGGAAACCAAGATTGCTCACCTGGCTTATGCGCCGGAAATTGCGGGGGCGATGCTACGACGCCAACAAGCGGCAGCAGTTATTGCGGCACGGACTCGGATTGTTGATGGTGCGGTTGGCATGGTTGAGATGGCTCTTGAGCGCATGGAGCGAGAGAAGTTAATTGATCTTGATGCTGAGCGCAAAGCAGCGATGGTTTCTAACTTGATGGTTGTGCTTTGTAGTGAGCAGACGGTGGCGCCGGTATTGAATGCGGGCACATTGAACCCTTGATGATCTGATGGCTGAGAAAAAATCATTTCCGCTTCGGCTTCCGCCAGAACTGTACTCTTCGGTGCAGCGTCTGGCGGACGCTGAGTTGCGGAGTGTGAATGCTCAGATTGAGGTGTTGTTGCGGGAGGCTCTGCGGCAAAGAGGGATTGATTTTAAGAAAAAATAGGGGGAGTGTCTGGGATCGCAATTCTTGGAAATGGCACTCCCTTCCTAGTTCGCGTTGGTTAGGGGATAATAAGGATTATGAAGGCGCTGAACACCTTGACGGTGCAGGACATGATGTGGGTGAATATGCAGATTTGCAAGAGGCAGATGCCTTGGAATTTTGCGACATTGGAGGAGGCGACTTTTAATCAATATAGTTATGGTGACAGCATGGATTTGGTTGGTCAGGCAGCGCGGTTTTTGACGGGATTTGCTAAGTTGATGCCGTTTGTGAAGGGGAACGAAGCGACAGCGTTCGTTGGAATGGTGGCGTTTTTAGGGTTGAACGGCATGGATTTACACCTTGACGATGCCGGGGCTTTGGATTGGGTGAATGGGGTTTTGGGTGAAGATTCTGCCGCTGGAGTTCGGGCAAAACTTGAAGTTTTGATTGAAGAGCACGATTTACATTTGCACCATGGGGTGCCGGACGTGCGGGGAATCATGGGTGATGTTTTGGCGCGTTTCCCTGAGACGGTTGCTGCACTTATGAAATCGGGCCATCAAGCGGCACTCGTTTAGGGGAGATATTTTGCGGGAACGCCGCCCCAGCGTTCGCCTTGGTGGATGTCTTCGAGGGTTGTGCTTCCGGCGCCAAGGGTGGCTCGTGAAAATATTGTAACGCCGGGAATGACGGTGGCACCGGCTCCGATGAGGGCGAGTTCTTGGACGGTGACGTTACCGCAGAGAGTTGCGCCGGGTGCGATGTGGACGAAGTCTGCGATTTTGCAATCGTGGTCGACGCTCGCTTTGGTGTTAATGATTGAGTGGTTGCCGATAGTGGTTCCGGTTTGGATGATGGTGCCGGCGCAGATGAGGGTGCCTTGACCGATTTGGACTTCGGGTGCGATGATTGCGGAGGGATGGATGAGTGTGGCGAATCGGCCGAGTTCGCGTTCGGCGACAGTTTTGCGGACTTCGTTGTTGCCGATGGCGATGAAATTTTCGGCGTCGGAGCGGAAAGGGTTTGAGTGGTGGATGGGGACGCCGAAGAGCGTTTGGATGGGTGAATTGGGGTCAAGGAATCCGATTACTTCGCGGCCAGCGGCGATAGCGACGGTGTAGGCGACTTTGGCGTGTCCACCGGCTCCGTGTATCAGGATGGGGGGTTGGTCGGTCATTGAATTTATTATAGTATGGAGCGGGAGAAGAGAATCGAACTCTCTACATTCAGCATGGGAAGCGTCCCAACCAAATGCGTTTGCAATGTGAACCTAATTTGCCTTTCTTAAGTTAAATTTAGCTCATCATGCTCGTAGCTGTCAATACTTGAGATGGGAAGCTGAACGTAGTTATTCAATATTCCAGATATATCTTGCAATGAGTAGCACATTCATGAATGAATTCAAAGCAACTAGCTCCGATCCTGCGACCCTCTGTTCCCAAATTGGTCTCTTCCTAAATCACTCTAATTTGAACTCAAAAGTGCTTTTCCTGACTAAATGTTGACACACCGACCCACTAATGTCAAGCTCTTCTCTCGGAAGTAGTGGGTCAGGTAGTAAAAAAGTCAAAAAGGTGACTCATGTCCAATTAATATCGCTTCAAAACCACTTGATTCGGAAACTCTTTTCACGGCAAAGTTTCCTCTAATTGGCTGAGTTGGATCTTG
>JBJXDW010000019.1:0-11931 GCA_046154445.1 Fimbriimonadaceae bacterium
GATACTCATGGGAATATGACGGCTACTTTGTCGCTGACCGGAAGCGGAACGGGCTGGAACATCGCTAACGAAAGAAGTTACGATGTCTGGGGCGGTGTGAGAAGTGGTTCCGGACCAAAGAATGGATACGTTGCTAATCTAGGCCATGTGAAGGATGACGAGTCTGGTTTGATTTATATGCGGGCGAGGTATTACGAACCGGAGAGTGGTCGGTTTGTAAGCGAGGATCCTGCTTGTTTTAACAGCAATTGGTACATTTATGCCCGAAATGCCCCTACAATTTTTGCCGATAGCAGTGGAAAGATATTTGAACAGGCAATTGTTGGCTTACTGAAATTTCTACTAGGTCACCTATTAATGGGTATGACCGACGAACTTGTAACAAGATTAGACACATTGACTAGGTATTTGAATCAGCTAGATGATTTGGCTGCGATGGAGAAAATTGCTGGCGTGTATCGATATACGGACGTATCAGGGGATGCTTTGGAAATACGCAAAGAAGTAATGGCAATTCATAAGAAACTAAAGCAAATTAGAGGTGCTGAAGGGGCAATCAAATGGGGGACAAAACTTGGAAAGGGACTCGATAAAGTTTTCGGAGCGATAACAGGCTATAGTTTCATCATTAGTGCATTGATTGACGATATTGATATGGCACCATCTGGCTACGGAAGCCTTGAGGCAATCTATGGGGGATAGGTGGTTTAGAGCGATTCCAGCCGGGGTTTTTCTTGGAACTTCTGAACAAAAAGCCTTGGAACTTCAGGAATCCCTACGAGTCGCCCTGTCCCCTTTGCAAGAACAAATTCATGAGCTGTGGATCGCAGATAAAATGAATCACGAGCTACTTGAACTTTCCAAATACGTTACTCTCGCGAGTGCATCACTAGAGTTGCCAGTTAGGATAATTTGGAAGCGTTTAGTTATATCAAAGTCTTATCCATATTGGACTCGATATCTGTTAAAGGAGAAATTTGAATTGTTTAATGGCGAAAAGTATTTGACAGAGAATCAGATAAACTTGGTTTTGAAAGTGTTTGATTTTGAATCTCAGATAGTTGCAATCAGTTTAGCACTCAAGTGAATATGTTAATCTGTGACTCGGAACATTGTGGGTGCGCGGGGGATGGAGGCGATTGAGACAAAAGTTGGTTCTGGTAGCCCTTCTGTGGCTTATCCGTTGTATGATACTCATGGGAATATGACGGCAACTTTGTCGCTGACCGGAAGCGGAACGGGCTGGAACATCGCTAACGAAAGAAGTTACGATGTCTGGGGCGGTGTTCGTTCTGGCGCGGCGACGGGCGGGCCGAAGGGGCGATATGTCGCGAATTTGGGTCATGTGCAGGATGATGAATCTGGCTTGATCTATATGCGGGCGCGGTATTACGAGCCGGAGAGTGGGCGCTTTGTGAGCGAGGATCCGGGGATGGATGGGAAGAATTGGTACATTTATTGCTCAAATGATCCCATAAATCGCATTGACGAGTCAGGAACCATTGAAACTGCAGTTGAACAGAATTTCATTATTGCAATGGTTGGTGCTTTTTTCAGCTATGTTGTTGGAGTGCTTAGTGCAGGGCTACTGTCACCCGGTGCAGTTCAAAAGTTTGCTTTAAAGGGAGCATTTGGACTTATTATTGGAGTCGTCACACAAATGTTAGTGTCCTGGGGGACTGGTCCGCACAAAGAACTTTCTCCTGCGGAATTTGACGAGAAGATGAGAGCTTCGATGAAAGGAGGGGCTATAAAAGGCGGAATGGTTGGTGTCGCACTTGTGGTTGCATTATATCTTGGTGCTCGGTCTGGGCTCATACTAGCAATGATTTGGGAGATGGATTTCGTTGACAATGTATAGAAAATCAATACTACGGGGATGTATTTATGGGCAGCTTGTTTGTGCCTGCGTACTTGTTCTATTTATGATAGGAGATGGCACTATGTCTAAAACTTTGATTTTTGAGATACTCAGCATTTTTTTTATCATATTTACAAGCGCATTAATAAAGCCGCCGACCGTATTCCCAATTTCATTTATTCTCGGTGTCGTGTTATTGGGTCTTGATTCTCTATTGTTATGTTTATGCCTGATTGTTGGATCTGTTATCGTCAGTTATATTCCTTCTTTTAGGAATCCCAACCTTGTTACCGAGTAAAATGCTGGAAGCCGGACGAACTCCTAGGGTTAGGATGCTGATTTTGATTGTTTGACGAGTGTGACGTATGGTGATTCAACCCCAGTTCAGACGTGGGATTATGATGCGGCGGGTAAATGGATTTCGGCCTCTGCGAATCCAGGGACATGGACTTACGACAATCTGAACCGGATGTCGGCTTCTCCGGGAGTCCTTTATTTTCATGATATGGTTGGGAATCGGACTGCGAAATCTGTGAATACAGTTGAGACGCGTTATGAGTGGGATTCGGTGAACCGGATGACGAAGATTGGCAAAACATCGGGTGATGTGAATTTCAAATACCGGGCGGATGGGATGCGGGTTCGCAAAACCACTGGAACCGCAGTTGAATCGGTGTTTTATGATGGGCAGATGCCGGTGGAGACTTTTGAGGATTTTGTGACTGGGAATGATGTTCTGACTCGGAACTTTGTTGGAGCGCGGGGGATTGAGGCGATGTTTGTGACTCAAAATTCTGTGACAAATACGGCATATCCGTTGTATGATACTCATGGGAATATGACGGCTACTTTGTCGCTGACCGGAAGCGGAACGGGCTGGAACATCGCTAACGAAAGAAGTTACGATGTCTGGGGATCGGTGCGTTCTGGTGCGGCGACGGGCGGACCGAAGGGGCGGTATGTCGCGAACCTTGGTCATGTTCAAGATGATGAGTCGGGCTTGATTTATATGCGGGCGAGGTACTACGAGCCGGAGAGTGGTCGGTTTGTGAGTGAGGATCCGGCAAAGCATGGAACTAATTGGTTCTTATACTGCGCTAATGAACCGGTTAATCGTGTCGATAGCACCGGAAAATTTTGGTGGCTGATTTTGGGATTGGCAGTCATCGGAGCAATTGGAGCAATGGTCGGTCTTACAGTCTACAATCAGCAGACAGGTGATAAAACTACTGCGGGAGGATATGTCGGTGCTGCGATTGGAGGTGCTGTTGCTGGCATATTGGCTGGACTAGTCGCTGTAACCGTTGGAGTTGCTTCTGCTGCCGCAGCAGGTGCCCTATTGCTTGAAGCTATTGCTGTTGGAATACTTCTTGTCGGTGTTGCAGCACTAGCTGGCGTAGCCCACGCAAATGTCGACAAGCGTTTTACTTCCAATTTCTCTCTTTTGGATCGTACCGTTGCATCAGTAATGGGATATCAATTCTTACTTGCCTTGGAAATGTCAAATGACTGAACCCGATTACATTCGCACTAAGAATCGACGATTCCTTTTAGCACTGGGGATTATCTCGATTTTTTTACAGATAGCATTGCTTGTTGTATCTGCGGTATGGCCATCAAAGATGATCCGTGGAGCTAGTTTCGGCTCTGCGTTTATTTGTTTTTTCCCTATTGTTTACTGGAAGGTGATCCCGACGGCGGCAAAGATTTGCATTTGTGTTTGGATTCTTTCATTCATGATTAGTGTGGTTACTATTGGAATACTTCGATATTAAAATCGGATTTGCCTTGGAGTATTGAATATATATAGAGTCTCTTATTGTAGCAAATATTCTGACTACGGATTTAGAGGGACAGGCACAAAGCTAAGCTGGGTGTTTGCGCGGTTGAACAAACAAGAGCTTGTAAGCAATGTTTGGGTCAATAGCAAAGAAGAAGTCCGCTACAAAAAAAATGGACTAGGGCAGCTGAAAGAGGCGCAATTCGCAATGACTCCTCAAGGCGGGGCGAGTAACTACGATTCTACAGATGCGCCGCTGAGTTATGTTAGCGCGAATTATGATTACGATTCTGCGGGTCGGACGCTGAGCGTAAAGCATTACTGGAACCAACTTGTTAGCGGGAACTATGCAGTTGAGGCAATACGTGGTTCATCGGCTGCTTATGCAACTGACCTTGGATTGAAGTCGAGTACGAGCTTCCTCACACGGGCGACGGCGGGGTCTCCGAACTGGAGCACGGTTCGCACCGAAAACTATGGCTATGACCAGCACTTTGATTACCTGACCAGCGTGGATTACAACGATGGCCTTGCGAACGAGGTTCAGACATGGGATTATGATGCGGCGGGCAACCGGATTTCGGCCTCTGCGAATCCGGGAACGTGGACTTATGACAATCTGAACCGGATGTCGGCTTCTCCGGGAGTCCTTTATTTTCATGATATGGTTGGTAATCGGACTGCGAAATCTGTGAATACAGTTGAGACTCGTTATGAGTGGGATTCGGTGAACCGGATGACGAAGATTGGCAAAACATCGGGTGATGTGAATTTCAAATATCGGGCGGATGGGATGCGGGTTCGCAAAAGCACTGCAACAGCAGTTGAGTCGGTGTTTTATGATGGGCAGATGCCGGTGGAGACTTTTGAGGATTTTGTGACTGGGAATGATGTTCTGACTCGGAATTTTGTTGGAGCGCGGGGGATTGAGGCGATGTTTACGACGGCAAATAATTCTACAACTGCGGCGTATCCGTTGTATGATACTCATGGGAATATGGTTGCGACTCTTTCCAAAAATACTGCTGGAACATCATGGTCGGTTGGTGATGAGCGGTCTTATGATGTTTGGGGTTCGGTGCGATCTGGTGCAACGACGGGCGGGCCGAAGGGGCGGTATGTTGCAAACCTTGGACATGTTCAGGATGATGAATCAGGTTTGATTTACATGAGGGCGCGGTATTACGAGCCTGAGACGGGGCGGTTTGTGAGCGAAGATCCTGCACATGATGGCAGTAATTGGTATGTTTACTGCAAAAATTGCCCGATAAATTTCTGGGATGCAAATGGTAAGAATGCGGTCGCTGGTTTCATCGGCTTTTTAGTCGGATTCATTATTGGATTCATGGGAGAATTCGTTGAGTCCTTTTTCGGCGGAAACCCTCCTCCAGGAGCTGGAGATGCGTTGAGAAATGGACTGATTGGTGCGATCATGGGATTTGGTGCAGAAGTCGGAGCAACAATGGCTCTTGCAGCAGGAAACTCTGCGCTTCTTGGTGGCATCGGCGGGGCGATTGGGGCAATAGCTGCATTTGCACTAGCTGTTTATATTGGCAAAATGTTTTTTTGGCTAGGCGAGGCAATGTTTGCAGGTGACTATGGAGGAGTTGGCCAAGACTGGACTCAGCGAATGCCTATCCCGTGGGATCCATTTAATCAGAGGGCAGAGTCAAATTGAAAAAATATAATTGGCAAGGAGTAGTGTGCTTTCTGGCAATTGGATTAATACTTAGAGTATTGCTTGGTTTAGTTTTGCCAACAATAGCTTCACTGCTAATTGCAATTGTCGTAGGTTCAGTGTGCGGAACATGGGTTACTAAAGTAGTTCAGCAGAGACAAGAAATGGGAAACTGACCCGGAACTTTGTTGGTGCGAGAGGACTGGAGGCGATTGAAACAAAAGTTGGTTCAGGTAGCCCAACTGTAGCTTATCCGTTGTATGATACACATGGGAACATGATTGCGACGCTCTCGAAGAATACTGGTGGAACATCGTGGTCGGTTGGTGATGAGCGGTCGTATGATGTTTGGGGCGGTGTGAGAAGTGGTTCCGGACCAAAGAATGGATACGTTGCTAATCTAGGCCATGTGAAGGATGATGAGTCTGGCTTGATCTATATGCGTGCACGGTATTACGAGCCGGAGAGTGGTCGGTTTGTAAGCGAGGATCCAGCTATGGCAGACGGGCATTGGTATGCATATGCTGATAGTTCACCAACAAACAAAGTAGATCCAAGTGGGCAATCATCTGTAGGCGTCATGCTTGGTGTATTGTTTGCTTACTATTCGTTCACTGCCATGTTCTGGAAACCAGGCTCAGCTGAGGACAGAATCGTAAAGTTACTCCTAGACTCGGTTGTTGGATACTTGGGAATTATCGACGTAATGAAATCCGTTGCTCAGAATGCTGATCCCAGGATGAAAATGACTGGAGGCGAGGCTGCAAGCATGCTTGCATTGGGAGGTTGTGCTGTAGTACTAGTCGCAATTGCTGCCTATCAAATGGGACTATTGATGTATATGGCCTGGGGTGAAGGTGACTTCGATATGTTAGGAGCTACAGCCTTTGGAACTGCGGGTGATGCAGGTGATTCCATAAACGGCCTGGGAGCGCTTTTGGCTATGACAGGCAGGCTCGGCGGATGAAAAAGCGGGAAATCTTCAGAATTCTGAGTTTGCTCCCACTTCTCTTCATGCTACTTTCATTTGACAAAAGAGTAAGCATCAACACAACTGTCAGCGTTCTGAGTATTGTGTTTGGTGTGCTCCTCGTTATGCGGGCATGGTATTTAGTTGGGAAAAATTTCGAAACTCTAACAATCCAGCTGCAATGGACTTCGATGGGGTTATTTGCAAGTGTGATATTCGCTTTAGGTGCTGGTCGACCTTACGAAGATCTCATAGTTCCATTGATTTTAGGTAGTGTTTTCCTAATGGTATCTTTTTTTATCAGAAAGTCACGCAATGATGCCCCTGAACTTAGATCAGGCAAAGACTCATCTGGGAACTGAGAGTTGGAAATGACGAGTTTTTCCACTGACAAGGAAAGCAGGGAAATTTGGTTGCGACGGTGACAAAGAATACTGGTGGAACATCATGGTCGGTTGGTGACGAGCGGTCGTACGATGTTTGGGGCGGTGTTCGTTCTGGCGCGGCGACGGGCGGGCCGAAGGGGCGGTATGTTGCAAGCCTTGGTCATGTGCAAGATGATGAAAGTGGATTGATCTATATGCGGGCGCGGTACTACGAGCCGGAAAGTGGTCGGTTTGTGAGTTAGGATAGGTCGATGGATGGAGGCAATTCATATTCTTTCTTTTGGGGGATTTCCGACTACTAGGATGGATTTAGGAGAAGGTCGGTTTGTATCCGTTTGACCTAGCTTGGGGGTCGGGACCTTGACACTGAACCTAGCGGGGGCGTATCATTCGACTCCTGGTGTAGAGAACCTATGAATTGGTTTTTTATACCCGCCAGCAACTTCACGGAGTCTGGGCACGCAGAAATAGCGAATCGAAGAGAAAAACGAGTCGACTTTGCCGAGCCCCGTGTCTGAGCGACCGGGCTTTTTTTATGCCTGGGAGTTGAGGGTGAAAAGTTTAACCAGAGGATTGAATGCCGACCGTAAACCAATTAGTTAGAAAAGGCCGATACAAAGCGACGACTAAATCGAAGTCGCCGGCCCTGAAGAAGAACCCTTTTAAGCGAGGGGTTTGCACGAACGTGCGAACGATGACTCCGAAGAAACCGAACTCGGCTCTTCGCAAAGTTGCTCGTGTTCGATTGACTAATGGTATTGAAGTGACCGCCTACATTCCGGGTGAAGGTCACAACTTGCAAGAGCACTCAGTTGTTCTCGTGCGAGGTGGTCGGGTTAAGGACTTGCCGGGTGTTCGTTATCACATTATTCGTGGTGCGCAACAAACCGGTGGCGTTAACAACCGCAAAAACAGCCGAAGCAAATACGGTACGAAGAGACCGAAGCCGGCGGCATAGAGAGAGTTTAGGAGACATATAAAGAAATGCCACGAAAAGGTCCAGTCCAAACACGCGAAATCCTTCCTGATCCGGTTTACGGTAGCGTACTGCTTCAGCGATTTATTAATCGCTTGATGCTTGACGGTAAGAAGTCGATTTCCGAAAAGATTGTTTACACCGCGTTGTCTAATGCGGCGACAAAGCTTGAAGTCGAACCCATTGAAGTTTTTGAAAAAGCGATGTCGAACGTAATGCCGCAAATGGAAGTTCGTCCTCGACGGGTTGGTGGTCAAACCTACCAAGTCCCGATGGAAGTTCGCCAAGAGCGCAAGAGCACATTGGCTCTTCGCTGGTTTGTGACATTTGCTCGCAAGCGCAGCGGTAAAGGCATGATCGAAAAGCTGGAAGGCGAATTCGTAGATGCTTACAACAACACCGGTAGTGCGGTCAAGAAAAAAGAAGATACGCACCGGATGGCCGACGCAAACCGTGCGTTCAGCCACTATCGATTCTAGTTTAATCAAACCAAGAGGAACCCCAACACATGCCCCGATCCCATCCCCTAGAACTCATTCGAAACATCGGAATTGCCGCTCATATTGACGCGGGTAAGACAACTACGACCGAACGGATTCTTTTCTACACCGGAAAGACACACAAGATCGGTGAGGTTCATGATGGCGCGGCAACGATGGACTGGATGGAGCAAGAGCAAGAGCGAGGGATTACGATTACCTCGGCGGCTACTTCTGCGTTCTGGCGTGGTTCTAATCTTGACCGACCTGAGCACAAAATCAACATTATTGATACTCCGGGCCACGTTGACTTTACGGTTGAAGTTGAGCGTTCTTTGCGTGTTTTGGACGGCTTAGTTGCGGTTTATTGCGCGGTTGGTGGCGTTCAGCCTCAATCCGAAACGGTTTGGCGACAGGCGAACAAATATAAGGTTCCGCGAATTGCCTATGTCAATAAGATGGATCGTCTTGGTGCAGACTTTTTTGATGTTGTCAAGAAGCTTCGGGAGCGACTTGGTGCAAATGCGGCTCCGATCGCCATTCCGATTGGTTCGGAGGGCGAATTCAAGGGTTATATTGACCTTTTGAAGATGAACGCAACGATCTACACAAGCGACGACGGAAAAGACTTTGTTGAAGGCGACATTCCGGAAGAAATGGTTGCGGAGGCGGCAGAGTGGCGCGAGAAGTTGATGGAGTCAATCGCAGAATTTGACGACTCAATCATGGAGCGATTCCTTGACGGGGAAGAAATCCCGATGGAAGAGCTCAAGAAATCTTTGCGCGTTGGAACGGTTGGCAACAACATCATCCCGGTTCTTTGTGGAAGTTCCTTTAAGAATAAGGGAGTTCAGTTCCTTTGCGACTGTGTTACCGACTACTTGCCATCACCGCTAGACGTTGATGCGATTCGAGGAATTGACCCGGACACTGACAAAGAAAAACTTCGGATGCCGAGCGACGAAGAGCCATTTAGTGCGCTCGCTTTCAAAATTGCTTCTGACAAGTTTGTTGGTCGTTTGACTTATGTCCGCGTTTATAGCGGTCAACTCAAGAAAGGTTCACAGGTCACGGTTTCTTACCGCGATCCTCAGACAAACGACTTCCGCTCGCGAACTGAGCGCGTTGGTCGGATTCTTGAAATGCACGCGAATACCCGGCAGGATATTGATGCGGTTTATGCTGGCGAAATCGTTGGTGTAATCGGTCTTAGCGATGTCAAGACTGGTCAAACTCTTTGCGATGGATCGAGCGAAATCGTTCTTGAAGCGATTAAATTCCCCGAGCCGGTTATTCAGGTTGCGATTGAACCTAAGAGCCGCGCCGATCAAGAGAAGCTTGGTTCAAGCTTGGTTCGATTGGCCGAAGAAGATCCTACATTCCGTGTCTTTACTGATCCGGAAAGCGGTCAAACGATTATCAGTGGTATGGGTGAGCTCCACCTTGACATCATTGTTGACCGGTTGAATCGAGAGTTTGGTGTTCAGGCAAATCAAGGTAAGCCACAGGTTGCTTACCGAGAAACAGTTTCATTGAAGGCAAAGGCAGAAGGCCGATTTGTCCGACAAACCGGTGGTTCAGGTCAGTATGGGGTTTGTACCCTTGAGGTTGAACCGATGGAAGTTGGTAAGGGCTTCGAATTTGTTAATAAGGTTGTTGGTGGTTCTATTCCTAAGGAATACATCCCAGCAATTGAAAAGGGTGTTCGAGAGGCGCTTAGTACAGGCGTTATTGCTGGATATCCGGTTGTTGATGTGAAAGTCACAGTAATTGATGGTAGTTACCATGACGTTGACTCAAACGAAAACGCCTTTAAGCAAGCTGGCATTCTTGGCTTCCGCGAAGCTATGAAGAAAGCCAAGCCGATCTTGAAAGAGCCGATCATGCACGTTGAGGTTACAACTCCTGAGCAAAATGTTGGGGATGTTGTTGGCGACTTGAACGGTCGACGAGGACGAATTGAGGGGATGGACTCCGCACTTGGCGGCGTAACCATCGTCAATGCGCACGTACCGTTGGCAGAAATGTTCGGATACGTTACGACATTGCGTGGTCTTACTCAAGGTCGAGCTAACCCGAACGTTACACCTTCTCACTACGAGCAGGTTCCTAACAGTGTAGAAAAAGAAATTGTTGAAAAGAATCAGCAAGGGAACTAACGTTGATTCGTAACAAAAATAAAGCTCTGGCAGATGCTGGAGCTTTATTTTTGTTTAAAGGGTTGAATCTTCGTTTTATGTCAGTTCGTCTTGATCTTGGATTTTGTCCCATTCTTGTCATATCAAATGACCTGGGTCCAGTTCAGTTGAACCGCTCTGATCTGGCATAATTTGATGTTCATGCGTTTCAAGCATTATGCTTGGACGTTTAGTCTAGTCTGGCTCAGGTTGTTGAACCTGGGTGGCTCTGCGGACGCGGCTTTGCGCGATGCGGAAAAAACCGGATAAGGCAAACAATTTAGGAAACAAAAGAAATGGCAAGAGCAAAATTCGAACGAACAAAGCCGCACGTTAACATTGGAACGATTGGCCACGTCGACCACGGTAAGACCACTTTGACCGCCGCTATCACTGGTAGCTTGGCCCTCAAGGGTTTCGCGAAGAAAGTTAACTACGCGGAAATTGACAACGCACCTGAAGAAAAGGCACGCGGCATTACGATCAACATTTCGCACCAAGAGTACGAAACAGATACGCGACACTACGCCCACGTTGACTGCCCTGGCCACGCTGACTTTATCAAGAACATGATTACGGGTGCAGCGCAAATGGACGGCGCAATCCTCGTTGTTAGCGCAACTGACGGCCCGATGCCCCAAACCCGCGAGCACATCATCTTGGCTCGACAGGTTGGTGTTCCTTACATCGTAATTTTCATCAACAAGGTAGACCAAGTTGACGACGAAGAGCTTTTGGAACTCGTCGAAATGGAAATCCGCGAACTCTTGAGCAGCTATGGTTTCCCAGGCGACGATACTCCGGTTATCCGTGGTTCCGCTTTGAAGGCAACCGAAGCTCTTGACGCAGGAGCAGGACTCGATGAGCCAGCTATTCAGCCTATTTACGAATTAATGGCAGCAGTTGACTCTTGGATCCCAACGCCGGAACGCGATACTGAAAAGCCGTTCCTGTGCGCAATCGAAGACGTGTTCACGATTACGGGTCGCGGTACGGTTGCCACGGGCCGTGTCGAACGCGGTACGTTGAACGTAAACACTGAAGTTGAACTCGTTGGAATTGGTACTACGCGCAAGACGACCTGCACCGGAATTGAAATGTTCCGCAAGTTGCTCGACAGCTGCCAAGCTGGAGACAACGTTGGTCTGTTGCTTCGCGGTATTGACCGAAAAGACATCGAGCGAGGCATGGTTGTTTGCAAGCCAGGTTCGATCAAGCCTCACACTAAGTTTGATGCTGAGGTCTACGTCATGAGCAAAGAAGAAGGCGGTCGCCACACTCCGTTCAACACGGGATACCGACCACAGTTCTACTTCCGAACGACCGACGTTACCGGTACGTTGAACTTGCCTGAAGGCGTTCAAATGGTTATGCCAGGTGAAAACATCACTATGACCGTTGAACTCATCGCTCCGATTGCTATGGAACAAGGTTCCAAGTTTGCAATTCGAGAAGGTGGCCGAACGGTTGGCGCTGGTACGATCGCGAAGGTCTACGAATAAGAATCAAAATTGCGGCTCTCAGATTTTCTGAGAGCCGCGCCCATTAAAGAAACACTATGAGTGGACTACCAACAGTACGAATACGAATCCGGGCCTATGATCACAGAATTCTGGATCAATCT
>JBJXDW010000020.1:0-44454 GCA_046154445.1 Fimbriimonadaceae bacterium
GGGGTTACGAAGTTGATTCCGTCCGGGGCAGAGCCGATTTTGACGAAGTCAAAATCGGTGAGGGCTTGGCCTTGGGCCGGACGGAACTGGTTACTCCCGATTGATGTACGCGCTCATTTTTGCCACTTGTCGAGGGTGACGAATGTGTATCCCTTATTCTTACAGGCGGGGATGAAGGTTTTGAGGATTTCGAGGGTTTCGGTTGGGCCGTCGTGGAGCAGGATGATGCCGCCGTTTCCGAGGCGTTTGTAGAGGCGGGAGAGAATAATTCCGTCGCCGGGATTGGCGTAGTCTCCAGGGTCGTCTGTCCAGAGCGTTGTTTGGAGACCGAGGTATTGGGCGGCTTGGGTTGTGGCGGAGTCGTGATCTCCGCCAGGGGGCCGGCAGTATTTAGGTGTGATTCCGATTGTCGCTCTGATGACGTCGTTGGTGGCGCGGTATTCGGTGAGGATTTCATCAAATGGGAGCTTGGTGAGGGTGACGTGACTGAACGTGTGGTTGCCGATGAGGTGTCCGTGAGTGTGAATTTGTTTGAGAAGGTTGGGGTTGGCGTCAACCATTTTTCCGATAACGAAAAACGTCGCTTTGACGTGATATTGATCAAGGAGGGTAAGTAGCTTTGGTGTAAAGAATTCATGGGGGCCGTCGTCGAAAGTGAGGGCGATTTCCTTTTTATTGAGAGGGCCGTGTCGAAGGGTTGTTAGAGGTTTTCCGCTACGGAGTTCACGTTCTTCTTGGGCTTGAAGTTCTTCGGCTGACTTGTAGACTTCGATTTGTGCGTTTTTCCAGTAGGCGTTATCTTTGTCGAGTGTTGCTTCGTTCGTTTTTGATCCGTGGAACACGCGATGGATTGGCGTGAATGGGGGTTGTCCGGCGGCAATCACTGAGAAGAGGAGTGCAGCTAGCATATGGGGTTAGTTTTGGTCCTTGGCTGGGCTGCTCATGCGTTGAAGGATCTCTAACTGGGCTTCTTGAAATTCCATCAGTGTGTGCATTTGAGAGCGGAGGAGGTGGTCCATTTTTTCGTGCAGGGTTCGGATTTCGAGTTCGGATTTGAGATTGACCATGTAGTCGTTTTCGGCGCGTTCGCGGTCCTTTTCTTCTTTACGGTTTTGGCTCATCATGATCACTGGGGCTTGAAGCGCGGCGACACAGCTGAGGACTAGATTGAGCAGAATGAAGGGGTAAGGATCGAATCGTTTGGTTGCGATCATGACGGAATTAAAAATGATCCAGATGATGAGCATTCCTAGGAAGGAAAGAATGAATGCCCAAGAGCCGCCGAACGAAGCGATTTTGTCGGATATTTTTTGGCCGAATGTCAGTTTTTTCTCGATGGAAGATGGGTTTACGGATATGTTTTCGCGGCTATCTAGTTTTTCAAGGACGACACGTTCGAGGTGAGAAAGCTCCTTTTGATTTTTTTTGAGCTGTGTTTCGAAGGATTCGGTTCGGACGGTTTCGAAACAAGGGATACAGATGTGGTCATTTTCGGAAATGGTAGGAGATCGTTTTTGAAGAATATGGCGTAGTCGCTGGTTGAGCGCCGCATATGGGATTGTTTCGATTTCGAGGAACGAATTGTTGCAGATAGGGCAGGTTTGGTTGGGCATTACGTTCTACTCCTTATTGAGTTGTAACAGTAATTGAGGTTGGCATAGTTTCGGGGGAGGGCTAAATAGTTTTTTGATTCCGTTCGGGGCAGACGAGTCCCGATGAATCGGGACGAGAAGGGTTTGGCTTTGGGCGGACGGAATCAGTTGAAAATGGTTATGTCTGCAGGCTCGATATGGAGTTGAGGGACTTCAGGCACGGGTCCGGTGCAACGTGGCATGAAACGTGACGTGTATAATTGCGTTCACCCCCTTGACTGGGAAGGGATCATGCATTTATGAAGCGATTTTTTGCTTGGCTACGCGCGCTTTTCGGCCGCACGATGGATTCTCTTGAGGATCCAGAAATCATGTTGGATCAGGCGCGTCGAGATATGCAAGGCGCGTTGACGCAGAACCGTGAGAAAGCGGTTCAGGCGATTACTCAGCGTAACCGTTTGCAGCAGATGCTTGATGAAGCGACTAAGAAGTCGGCCCAGTTGGAGCAACAAGCTTCGACGGCATTGCGACAAGGGAATCGCGAACTTGCAAAGCAGTTTTTGCGTGAGAAGGCCAGCACAGATGGTACTTTAGAAACCCTGCGATCGACTTTGGCTCAAGCGGCAGAGACGGTTGACCAGGTGAAGGTTGCGATTAAGCACCAAGAAGACGAAGTTCGCAAGAAAACGGCAGAAGCGTTGGCACTGAAGGCTCAATGGAAGCAAGCTCAGATTCAGGACAGCATTGGCAAAGCTTTGCAAGGCTTGACATTTGAAAACGAATATGAAGGTTCGTTTGCGGCGGCGCGCGATAAGATCAAGGACAAGCAAGCGGAAGCGGGTGCACGTAACGAGATGTTGTCGGGTTCCATTCAAGGCAAGATGATGGAAATGGAAGATGCCACGATGGATTATGCGGCGGAAGAAGAGTTGAAGAAACTCGAAGAAAAGCTCGGCTTGAGCGCGCCAGAGATCCAAAATGTCTCCACCACTACCACTGATGATTTGGACAATCAGCTTGATGCGCTCGAAAAGCGGTTAGGCAACAGCACTGAAGGCTCGTAGTTTATAGGGCAATGAAATTAGGGCACTCTAAGAGTGCCCTAATTTCATTTTAGGGCAGATGAATTTTGCCGGTTGTTGGGTTAATTTCGACAGTTGCGCCGACGGGGATGGTCCATTTGTGTTTGATGTGCCCGATTGCTGTGCCAGTGATGGTTGGCAGATTCAGTGGAGTGAGGCGATCTTTGATGACGTCGGCGACCAACCATTCGTTGGGTTCGGGTTCTTTGGGGTCGCAATCAGTAAATTGTCCGCAAATGATGCCAGCGGCATCTTTAAAGCACCCGGCGTGGATGAGTTGAGTGAGCATGCGGTCAATGCGGTACGGTTTTTCGCTGATGTCCTCGAAGAAGATGATTTTCCCCTTTCCTCGGATTTGGTACGGAGTGCCGCACATTGCTGCGATGAGTGAGAGGTTGCCGCCGACGATCGGGCCGTGGGCAGGTTTCAGGTTTGTGCCAAGGCTTTGGATTGCGTAGGCGGGGTCGACTTTGGTGTGGTCTTCGGGGCTAAGAGTTTCGGGGGTTGGGTTGATAAAATCCTTGTTTGGTTCTGGGCCAAAAAGAGTCGGTTTGAAATAGGAATCGGCGAAATCGGAGATTGAGCTTGCTAATACTGGCCCATGGTAGGTGATGAGATTGCATTCTTGAAAGATGGCAATGAGGAGGGCGGTGATGTCGCTGTATCCGCAGAGTATTTTTGGGTTTTGTTTGATTGCTTGATAGTCGAGAAGGTGAAGAATACGGGTGCATCCGTAACCGCCTCGGATGGGTAAGACGGCTTTGATTTCGGGGTTTTGGAACGCCCAGTTGAGGTCATCGGCACGTTCTTGGTCGGTTCCGCCGAAGAATCCAAATTCTTTTTCGAGATTGGGTCCTTGCACTGGTTCGAGGCCAAGCTCTCGAGTTCGGATGAGGAAAGAATCGAGGTCTTCAGGTTTTCCGATTGGGGAGGCAGGGGCAACGAGGGCAACTTTGTCGCCGGGTTTGAGGCGGGGAGGGATGATGGGTTGGGACATTGACTTAGACTTTGCGGAGGCGAGGCGGGGGAGGGCGAGCGACGCGGTTGCGGCGGCGGTCATGGTGAGAAACTCTCGCCGGTTCATAGATGCGATTATAGATTAAGTGCGACGAGGCACTCACCAACTTCGGCCATTTTTTGGATGTAATCCGCGGTCGGACGTGTCGTATAAAATTTGATTTCCTGACGTGTTGAGAATTGCGCGACTCGCTCTGTGTTATCGCGGAGAGTGGTTTTTTCATCAAGAAAGAGCCGATTGATCAGCGACTCGAGTTGGGACGACTTGAGTTTTTGGACTGTTTTGGCTGAATCTGCAACAAGTATCAATTTTTGACTTGCAGTTTTGCCAAACGGACAATTACATCTGGAATTGACAATAGAAAAGATTTCTTTATAAGGTGGAGCTGGATGAGTTCCGTCTGTAATATTGGGCCCATTATTGTGATTTCTAAGAACGATTTTTGCAAATGCGTCGAGTTTGTCAGCGGCCTTTTTAGCAAGATGATGGTTCATCATTTTGAACCCGTATTCGGTGAGCGTGGCGAATCGAGCACTGCTTGATGAAAGAGTTTTTGCGGTCCAGAGTAGGTGGGGAGTCGCTGAGTCACTAGATTCTTCTGAGTTGTAGGCAAGTCTCCAAGTGGATGTAGAAATTATCCATTTGATATCGCCCTTTTCAAGGTATTCAATCTGCCATGCCCTTCTAGTGACGAGATCGGAGATAGCGGCCTTTTCCTTAGCGATTAGTTCGTTGTATTCCCGGAGCTTTGGAGTGACGATTACCCCGACAAGGAACAAGAGTCCAAGCACCGTGCCGCCAATAATGATAGAAATGGGATCCATTCCACAGTAATTTTGGGTAGCAGAGGGTTTTTTGATTAGCTGAGATTTCTGACAGTGTCATAGGGTGTGATCATTGCTTTGACCATTGCAAGAGTTACAATTTAGCAATAAGCGGCAATCTCGAGTGATTGTTTGTGTTTGACATTGTGAGGTGTATAGTCCAAGCATATTTGATGTTCTTCAGTGCTAAGTTGGTCAGTTAGAGAGGGAACCAGGCTACTATTTTCACGGTATTGTGGTCACTGTGGCTGAGAAATTGTTGGTAACGGGTTTTGGAAGTTTTCGTGACATCGACGAGAATCCGAGTGGCTGGTTGGCGGGGCAGTTGGGTGGGCAAGTTTTGGAGGTGAGTTTTGCGGCGGTTGATGAATTTTTATCAGGATTGGATGTCGAAGGGTTTGATGTGTGGTTGATGATTGGAGTTCATGGGAGTGCGGAGCGGATGCATTTGGAAACGGTGGGTCGGAATTTTGTTGGTGCGGGGGCAGATGTTCGGGGGGTGGTTGCAGGTCCGGGAGTGATTGATCCTTCTTTACCGCCGGCGTTAAGTGGAACGCTGTTTGATGCTGATTGTGAGGGAGAGAAGGCTTGTTTGACAATTGATGCGGGCGGCTATTTGTGTAACTATTTGTATTTTCTGGGCTTGGCTCGGTTTCCGGGGAAGCGGATTGGGTTTTTGCACGTTCCTCGGATTGAGGTGATGGGGTTAGAGGATCAGTTGGTGGAGGTTCGCCGGATTCTACGAGAGTTGTCGTAGAATAGAAGTATGGCGATGCGGAGAGTAACGGTTGAGATTAATGAGGAAACATATGCTCGGCTAGAGAAGACAGCCAAAGAAGCGGGCCTTTCTGGTGTCGAGAGCTATGTTAGTTCGTTGCTGGCAGACGAGGCCGACATGCACACTGAGGTTTATGATTTTTTATTTACCCCTGAGCGTTTGGAAATCATTGATCGGGCATCAATGCAAGTGAAAGAGAGTCGAGTTTCTTCGTTAGAAGATGTTGAGAAACGGCACCAGCTGGAGCGGCAGGACTGGATCGAAAAAAATTCGAAGTGAAGCTGTACTTTACTGAAGAAGCAGAAAATGACTTACGCCAGATTTGGTATTGGACGGCGGAGAAATTTGGCGTTGCCCAAGCAGATAAGTACAGATCATTTCTAGTGACACATTCAGAGTTGGTATCTGAAGATTACGATGCACTTACCCGACCAGTCGGAGATTCATCTCATCGCTATGCAGTTTTAAAAACCCGCCCATCTAGGGGTTCACACGGTCATATTGTAGTTTTTGAATTGGTACAAGATTCACTTTATGTATTGAACTATTTTCATACTTCCTCAAACTGGAATGGTGAAACGGATTAGTTGACAGCGTCCATGAAATTTTTGGCGTTAGTATAGCTGGCGGGGACGCCGACTATCGGGTCGGTTTCGCCTTCGTACTCGAGATTGACCCAACCGGAAAAATGGGCTTCTTTGAGAGCGGCGAGGGATGCGCCGAGATCGACGGTGCCTTCACCAATAACTGTACCGGCGTATTCTGTGCCGTCTATTCCTTTGTAATGACCACCGGATTGCGCGACGAAGTCCTTGAAGTGGCACATATACGCGTTGGGAGCGACTTCGGCGACACCTTCGTGGCCGGGCTGGTTGACGAGGAGGAAGTTACCGGTATCGGGGTTGGCACCGAGGGCGTTATGTCCGGTTTTTGCTCGGACTTGGCTGATAATGTCGTTGATTTGGTCTCCGCGCCCAGCGAGTTTGCCATGATTTTCGAGAGCGAGGCGGATGCCCTTGCTTTGTGCATAATCGGCGGCGAGGGTGAGGCCTTCGATTATCCAAGTGAAGGCTTGGTCGAGGCTGAGTGAAGGGTCGTTGTATACATCTCCTGCGAAAACGCGGACGACATCGGTGCTGAAGTGTTGGGCTTCGTCGACCCCACGTTTGATAATGTTGAGGGCTTCGGTTCGAGCGGACTCTTCGGCTTGGGCGAAGTTATTTCCGACGCTAAAAACGCCGCAGACGAGTCCGGTTTCTTTGAGAGCGGCTAGGGCGATTTTGCGCTCGGCGGACCACTCCTCGCTCGTGTAAAAGAAATCGAGAAGTTCAACACCAGTTGAGCCGAGATCAGCAGCAGTGTGGATAAATGATTCGAGGTTGAGCTTGCCCGCCTTGACAGCGGCGACATAGCTATACATTGAGATTCCGAGGTTCATCATCTTACATGCACTGGGGGTTGTTGTTGGATTCCGATTACGGTTTGCTTGTTTGTGGTTTCTGGTACTTCTTTGGTGAAATCTTGACCAGCGGTTGAAGCGGCTTTAAGGATTGGGGTGGAGAAGAACGCGATACCGAGAACGGTGAGAGCGCAGATGGCACCGGTAAGTTTCAGGCCACCGTTGAGGGGGGCGAATTCTGTTTGGAGAGCTGGTTCATCGTCAATGAATGCTGCTTTGGCGATTTGCCAGTAGTAGAAGGCGGAGATCGCACTATTGGCGGCGAGGATGATCGCAAGGGTTGGGAGTCCCGCCGTGAGGGCGGCGTCGAAGATTGCCCATTTCCCGAAGAACCCGGCGGTTGGAGGGACGCCAACAAGTGATATGAGGCAGATGAAGAGAACTCCGGCGGCGTAGGGCGACTTTCGCCACATCCCATTGAGGTCTTGGGTTCGGGTGCCTTCTTTGCCGTCTTTGGCGGTGATGCTGATCATGGCGAATGCACCGATAGTCATTGCGGTGTAGCTGATGAGGTAGAAAACGACGCTTGAGAGACTGACGGTGCCGGGCATCTTGACGTGGGCGAGAACGCCAACGAGGATGTATCCGGCGTGGGCAACGCTTGAATAGGCCAGGGCGCGCTTGGCGTCTTTTTGGACGAGAGCTGCCAAGTTCCCTACAGTCATTGTGAGGATGGCGATGCCGCTGAGGGCGGGGAACCAGAGATATTCGAGACCACCTGCTGCGGTGAGTACTCGCACGAGTGCTCCGAATGCAGCGGCCTTACTGACGACACTCATGAAAGCGGTGACGTTTGTTGGGGCGCCTTGGTAGACATCGGGAGTCCATTGGTGGAAGGGAACGAGGGCAGCTTTGAACCCGATACCGACGATCATGAGGCCGAGGCCGAAGAACGCCATGACGGTGTCGTTCGATGATCCGGTGGAGGCAAGGGCGATTCCAGCAAGGTCAATTCTCCCGGATGCACCATAGACGAAAGCGATTCCGTAGAGGAGGAAAGCGGAGGCGAATGCGCCGAGGAGGAAGTATTTGAGGGCGGATTCTTCGGATCGATCATCGCCCCGGGCCATTCCGGAGAGGCAGTAGAGTGCGATGGAGAGAACTTCGAGCCCGACGAAAAGCATGAGCAGGTTTTCGGTTGAAACCATGATCATTCCGCCGGCGAGAGACCACAGAGCCATCGGATAGAACTCACCGAATGCGATTCGTCGTTGGCGTAGATAGCCTTCGCTGAATAGGAAACAGAGAACGGCGGCTCCGATGAGAATGAGTTGAAGAAGGACGCCGAATTGGTCTCGGTAGACCATGGTTGAGAAAGTGGTTTTTGGATTGAGGCCGAGTTGTCCGATGAGGAGGAAGAAGGCGCCTGCCAGACCGGCGAGTGAGATACCAACGATCAGATTGTTGTTGTGTTTTGGTCGAAGCATTTCGACAATAAGAGCAATGACGCCCGTCATCAGGACGACGACAGTGGGCATGAAAAGGCTCCAATCAATGGTTGGGATTTGGCTCATGGTTTGGCGGTTGCCTCCTGGGTTTGGAGGGCGGAATTGAAAACGCTCTCGGGAAATTGGATATCGGCTTCGAGATGATTGGCGGCGAGGGTGCTGGGGCGGAGTTCGCTCACTTGAGTCGGCGTCCAACCACTCGATGTGTCCCATGCGAATGCTTGGGCGGGTAGATCGCTGACGAAGTCGATGTAAGGTTCTTGCGAACCTGCGATGAGGAGAAGATTGAAATTGGCGCGGGTGATGCTTTCGAGGAGTTCTCGGTCGCGTTCGAGGAAGAATCCGCCATATTGCATGGGGGTGGCTACGGCCGGATAGGCGCCGTCGATGATGTAACAAATCCCATCGGCTCCAGTGGCGAGGGCGTCGTTCATTTGGATTTGAACCGCCATACAGAGTTTATCGAGGGTTTCGTTGCCTTTTATTGGGTCGGCTTGCAATTCAGAGAAAATGTCGACGTTTTGTGATCGGGCCAATGTGAGTGGTGAGGGCACGATAGCGAGGATTGCTTGATCAGGGTGAGATGCTAAAGTTGCCTTGATGCGATCAATGGGGACGAGGAGTGCATCGGTGCCGATAACCGGGGCGGGGTTAGGTTTATTGCCGCTTGCGACGGCGAGGAGTCGTTCGCGAGAGGTCATTTTTGTGTATAGAAGTCGGCGGGGGCGATGATTTGGACGGCACCATTGGAATCCATTGATCCATCGGGGGTTCGGTCGGAGATTTTGACAAGATTGCCTTGGTCGTCGATTTCTTGAGATTTGTCGTTCCAGACAGGGCGCTTTCCGGGTTCGTTGATTGTCATCATGCGAACGGCATTAACGGATTTTTCCATCGGTTTGAGGAATGTGTTGGGATAGAGGCCACCCCAAAAGATGAAGATGACGAAGACACCGACAAGTCCGATTTCCCATGGCTTAAGATCTTTGAGTCGGGCGAGTTTCGGATTGAGTGGTCCGTAGAACACTTGTCGGAACATATGGAGGAGGTAGGCAGCGGCAAGAATGACTCCGATTCCGGCGATGATCGGGAAGATCATGGTGAGGCCGTAGAGTCCGTTTGCGGCCGACATGAATCCACCGTAGAGAGCGAGAAATTCGCCGATGAAGCCGTTCATTCCGGGGAGGCCAACGCTAGAGAGCATGACGATGAGGAAGAGGGCACTGAAGATCGGCATTTGGGCTTTGAGTCCGCCGTAATCTTTGAAGAGTCGGGTGTGGGTGCGCTCGTAGATGAGACCGATGAGGAGGAAGAGGGCGCCGGTGCTAATTCCGTGATTCAGTTGTTGGTAGGTACCCCCCATCATCCCAGTTTGGTTGAGGCTGAATACACCGAAAACGACAAATCCCATGTGGGCGACGGAGCTGTAGGCAACGAGTTTCTTGACGTCAGGTTGGACGGCGGCGACAACGGCTCCATAGATGATTCCGATCACCGCGAGCGTCATGATGGGGAGGACGGCGGCTTGTGCGGCTTCGGGGAAGAGAGGAAGGGAGAATCTGAGGAGACCGTAGGTTCCCATTTTGAGGAGAACACCAGCAAGGATAACGGAACCAGCGGTGGGGGCCTCGGTGTGGGCATCGGGAAGCCAGGTGTGGAAGGGGAACATCGGGCACTTGACAAGAAGTGCGACGGTGAACGCCCAGAAAATGATGGTTTGTAGGTTGCCGGTGCCTTGCCAGAATTGTCCGGAGGCGACGAGGGCCTGGATGGCGGTGATGTCGAAGGACATTGTGCCAGTGACGGCTTGATGCTGTTTGGCGAGAGTGATCATGCCGAGGAGCATGAAAATGGAAGCGGCGAATGTGTAGAGGAAGAACTTAATCGCGGCGTAGTTGCGGTTAGATCCACCCCAGACGAAGATCATGACGGCCATTGGGATGAGCGTTGCTTCAAAGAACGTATAGAACAGGATCATATCAAGGCTAACGAAGACGCCGAGCATGGCGGCTTCGAGCAGGAGCATCATGGCGAAATAGATGCGGGTGCGTTTTTCAATATAGAAACTGAATATTGAGGCCAGGAGAGTAAGCAGAGTCGTGAGAAGGAACAGCCAGATGCTAATTCCGTCGATTCCAACTTTGTATTGGATGCCCCATTGAGGGATCCAGTTAAAGGCTTCGACGTGCTGGAATTGGAACGTGTTGCCATTGAAGAGGCTGAGTAGCCCGAGTGAACTGAGGAATGCAGAGCCGGTGAAGAGAATAGTGAGCCACTTTATGGCGGCGGTGTATCGTTCGGGGACGAAGAAAAGCAGGATCATCCCGACAAGGGGGATTAGGATGGTGAATGTGAGCGGCCCCATTATTTTCCACCTCCGGTGATCGCGACCATTTGGTAGACGAAGTAGATGAGGAGGGCGGCGACTCCAAGCTGCATGAGGGTGGCATATCCGCGAACGAATCCGGTTTGGAGTCCGCTGAAGAGTTTTCCGAATGATTTGAAGAACAAACCGACTCCATTGACCATGCCGTCTACGACAGATTTATCGAGTCCCCAAGTGACTTGACCGAGGGCGTTGCCCCCTTTGATTGACCCTTGGGTGAGAATTTTATCAATGCCGAAATGGTTGGCGGCAGCTTTTCGCCAGCCTTTCCACTTGGTAGTGTCCATGCCGTCGTCTTCGGGAAGTTTTTTGCCGTAGATCATCCAGCCACCGCCGACACCGATGATGAAGGCGAGAGTAGCGCCCCAGAAGATGGGTCGTTGAATTGTTTCGGTGATGAAAGCCGGAATTGATTCGACGTGCTCGTGATGGTTGACGACAACACCGGCACTATGGAGCCAGGTGGCGAGATCGACGCCGAAGAAGAGCCCGCCGCCACCGATGACGCTCATAACGGCAAGGACGACGAGCGGGACAAACATAGAAGGAGGAACTTCGTGGGGTGTATGGTTTTCGTCGAGTTCGTGGTGATGCTCGTGGGGAGTTGCGGCGGCGATTGCGGTCATTTCGGCATCGGTGTAGAAGAAATTGTGGGTGTCGGGGCCATGATGATCGTCGTGCGCATGGTCATGATCGTGGCTGTGATCATTATGGTGATGCTCGTCGTGACCGTGGGCATGCGCGGGGATCAGTCGCCAGCGTTCGTCGCCACTGAAGAATGTCATGTAGGTCATACGTGACATATAGAGTGCAGTGAGGGCGGCAACAATGAGGGCGACCCAGAATACGATTTGCCCAATGGGGAGGCCGTACCAAGTGAGTTGCGAGCCGGAAGATGTGAGGAGGATTTCTTCTTTAGAGAATGCACCGGAGAGGAATGGAAGTCCGGAAATTGCCATCCAACCAATGAGCATGGTTGAGCCGGTGATTGGAAGGTATTTGAGAAGCTTTCCGTAGTTGCGCATGTCTTGGTTGTGGGACATGGAGTGGATGACGGCCCCTGACCCAAGAAAGAGGAGGGCTTTGAAGAATGCGTGGGTGGCAACATGGAAGAGACCAACCCAGTAGGCACCGACTCCGCAAGCGATGAACATGTAGCCGAGTTGGGAGACAGTGGAGAATGCGAGAACTTTTTTGATGTCGGTTTGACCGAAAGCGATCAAAGCTCCAAGAAGGGCGGTGATGGCACCAAAGATTGCGACAATGGCTCCGGCAGTGGGTGAGAGCGCGAAGAATGGACTCATCCGATTGAGGAGGAAGACACCGGAGGTGACCATCGTGGCGGCGTGGATGAGGGCCGAAACGGGGGTTGGACCAGCCATTGCATCGGGGAGCCAGATATAGAGAGGGAACTGCGCAGATTTGCCCATTGCGCCGATGAAGAGGAGGATGCATGCGGCGGCGAGAACCCAGGGATCGAATCCGGCGGCAATTTTTGCGGCGTTGGGGAGGAGGACATCGTAGCTGAGCCAGCGGGTGTCGGTGCCGTCTTTGCCGAGGACGACTGCCGCCATGAAGGCGAGGGTGAACATCCCGAGGGTGAGACCCCAGTCACCGACACGGTTGACGATGAACGCCTTGTTGGAGGCAAAGCTGTTCGCTTTATCTTTGTACCAAAATCCGATGAGGAGATAGGAACAGACGCCGACGCCTTCCCAACCAACGAAGAGGAGGGCAAGATTGTTGCCGAGCACGAGGATCAGCATTGCGGCAACGAAGAGGTTGAGGTAGGTGAAGAATCGGGGGTAATCAGGTTCTTCGGCCATATATCCGGTGGCGTAGAGGTGGATAAGGGAACCAATTCCGGTGATGATGAGCACCATCGTCATGCTGAGGGCATCGACGCGGACTTCGAATGGAATTGAGAGGCCACCGACGTTGATCCAATCAAAGAGGGTAAGAATTGCGGTTCGACCGTGTTCATCCATTTTGACGAGCGCGGCGGTAATTTGTGCACCCAAGCCGAATGCGGCAGCGATTGGAAGAACGGCGAGGGCACCCATAACTCGGCGACCAATTTTGGGGCCGAGGTTATCGATCACGATCTTGCCAGTCAGGGCTTGGATAAGGAATCCGAAGACGGGAAGGGCGAGCACCCACCAGATATTTTTGAAGATTTCTTGTTCCATGGTGTTCTGGTTAGCCCCGCATTGTGTTCATGTCGTCGACGTCGACTTGGTTTCGATATCGGAAGATTGCCATGATGATGCCGAGTCCGACCGCTACTTCGGCAGCGGCGATTGCCATCACGCAGATAACAGTGGATTGTCCGGCCATAGCTGACGTGTATGGGTCACGGGCCGCGACGGCGGCACTTGGGTAGGACGCGAATGCGAGAAAACTGAGGTTGACTGCGTTGAGCATGAGCTCAATACACATAAAAACAACGACGGGGTTTTTGCGAATAAGAACGCCGAGGCTCCCAAGGGCGAACATTGCGAGGCTGAGGCCGAGGAATGCGGCAAGGGGGATTTCTTCATGGACAGAAGCCAAGGGAATTTGGTTAAGGACGTTGAGCATGACTTAAAACTTCCTCTTTGCGAGCATGATTGATCCGACGACCCCGAGGAGGAGGAGGATAGAGATGACTTCAAACGGATAGACAAATTGGGTGAAGAAGAATTTTCCGATGGCTTGAGGAGTGCCGTATGTTCGGTCGAATTCCGCTCCGTAAGTTGTTTGGGTTGGAAGAATTACAAAGTTGTAGATGAGGGCAACGGTCAATGTGCCACCAAGGAGTCCGAAGACGAACCTGCGGTCTTTCCAGAGGGATTGGTCTTCTTCGGGGTGTTGCGACCGAAGGATCATGATCACGAAGAGGAAGAGAACCATGATTGCACCGGCGTAGACGACGATTTGGCTTATACCAATCATCTGGTTGCCGAGCATGAAGTAGACAAGCCCAAGGGTGAAGAAATTGAGGACAAGAGCAAGGGCGGATCGAACTGGACTTTTGAGAAAAACGACGCCAATACCGCCTAAAAGGGCGATCACAGCCAGGACAATGAATGCGATCTGGTTGAGTGTCAACGCTTATGGCCTCCTCGGGCGTTTTTCATGTTCAGTTTCATTTTTAGTTGTGGTTCCGGCTTTCCCAGGGTGCCAGAGTTTTTTTGAAATTGTTTTAGGGTGACTCAGTTTTGACGGTGTCTTTAACCATCGTGACGACTCGCTTTGTGGCGGGCGGTGCGCCTTTCTTGCTGATGTTCAGGATGTTGAGGTAGAGAACGAGGGCAATAACCATCGCGGCGATTGCGGCACCCCAGCCTCCGATTGGGCCGTAGAGTTCAGTACCGATTACCCAAATTCCGACGACGATGAAATTGGCAACCGAGATGGGCAAAAGCGACTTCCAGCCGAGATCCATGAGTTGGTCGTAGCGGAGTCTTGGAAGAGTTGCGCGCAGCCAGATGAAGAAGGTGATGCCGCCAAAGCATTTTCCGAGGAAAATGAGCGGGGCAAGCCAGTAATTGGCGTTGTCGAGAATGTGAAAAAGTTGGTTGCCGGTGGAGAGATAGAGATGGTTCCAGTTGACGGGGGCCAGGTTGTATCCACCAAGGAAGAGGGCAGCAAAGATTCCGCTGAAGATGAACATCGCGGCGTATTCGCCCATAAAAAATACGGCAAATTTCATGGATGAATATTCGGTGTGGTATCCGGCGATCAGTTCGTTTTCGGCTTCGGGAAGGTCGAAAGGTGCTCGGTTTGTTTCGGCAATAATCGCGATAAGAAAGACGATGGCACTGATGAAGCCAAACGGCGTGAAGATGAACCAATTTTGAGCGCCTTCAATCATGCCCCAAAGCGGTTTTTCTTGTTCAACGACAACGTTTGTGAGCTTCATGCTGCCAACAGCCATAACGATGCATGCGACGGACATCGCCATGGCAAGTTCGTAGCTGATGAGTTGAGCTGAGGCGCGGAGGCCGCCCATAAGAGAGTATTTGTTGTTGCTGGCGTATCCGGCGAGAACAATTCCGTAGGCACCAAGGGATGAAATTGCGAGGGCATAGAGAACGCCGATTTCGACATCAGCGACCGGGGTGAGGATTCCGTAGAGGCCGAAATTTGGACCCCAGGGGAGAGTTGCACCGAGGGCGAATGCAGGGAATAGCGCGAGGGCGGGGGCGATGAAATAGATTTTGCGATCGACATCGGAAGGAGTGATGTCTTCTTTCGTGAAGAGCTTGACGCCATCGAGTAGGGGTTGGATGAATCCGAACGTGCGAACTTTTTTGCCCGCGAGGCCCTTGAGGGGGAAACTGTCGGGAAATGTGATCGTTCCGGAGCGGTTGGGTCCGATACGGTCTTGCATCCAAGAGAGAAGTCGGCGTTCCCACCAGATGAGGGGCGGGACTAGAGAGAGGATTGCAATGACGACGAAGAGAACCCTGATAAACCCAAGGAGGAGGGGATTATTTTGATTGAGCCAGAAAAACCACTCAGCAACCACGTTTTTTAACTTTACCCTTGCGAACTCCCTCGGATTAGGTGAGTTTCGGGAAGCTCCCGGCGAATGCCTTAGAGTCGAATGGTTTTCCACTTTGAGGGAGGATTAAACCGGAGGTCGGAAGGCTGTCATAAGTTGCGCCTTTGAATTCGGGGTGAGATCTTGCGATCTCGTCCATGATCTCGCTCGGGTTGAAGGCAGGTGTGCCGGGCTTGATCCGGAGAGAAAGTTCGGTGAAAATGCGCCAAGGGGCTTTTGCTTCACCGGGCGGGGTGAGGATTTGCTTCATTCGTTGGACGCGGAATTCGGATGATGTGTAGGTGCCATCTTGTTCTGCGGGAAGCGCCATCGGCAGGATGTGGGTTGCGTAGGATGCGCTTGTACCAGGGGTCGAGGTGATGAGAATCAGATTCTCGACGGACTCTAGGGCATTTGTTGCGATTTCCTTGAATGGGAGGTCGTCGATGGGATCGAAATCAACGAGGACGAGGGTTTTGATTTTTCCGGCGGCGCAGTTTTCGAGGATTGACTTGGTGTTGTGGTCATCTAAATCGGGGATAAGACCGAGGGACATTGCGCCGGATGTGTTGCACTGCAAGCCCATATAGTTGAAGGCTTGGTTTTGAGATCCTGCGTTACCGGCAAGAATCCGATAGGCTTCGACACCTTCGTTTGAGGCGGTTAGGTTTTGAGTTGTGATTGTCGTGACTTTTTGTGCTTTCAGGATATCGGCAGCGGCATTGACTTGGGATTCTTGCAATCCGGCTTTTTCACAAGCGGAGGCGAAATTGACATCTTTAGCGGCTTCGACTCCAAGAGCGGATGCAAGAGCGGCGGCGGCGTGATTTTGGGTGCCGGGTTTGTACCGGAGGACGACGTGGGCGAATGAATCGGCTTCCGATGGTTGATCGTTACAAACGACCACTTTCATTCCGCGTTGGAACCAGCCTTTGCGGATGCGGAGGAACGTCATTGGTTGTTCGTCGGCGAGGTTGGTGCCAAAAATGAGGACTGCGTCTTGGTGCTCGAGTTCTGCAATTGGAGTTGAGGGAGACGAACCGAATTTGTTTTCATTTCGACCGGCTGCACTGAGGTAGTCGCCGGTTGATCGTGAATCAACGTTTTGTGATCCGATTTGAGTGAATAACTTTTTCGCCGAAAAGAGGCTCTCGTTCGAGATTTTTTGGCTTGTGAGGAGGGCGGCGGATGAACCGGACACTTCGAGCAATTTTGAGATTTCGCTGTTTATCTCTCCCCACGAGGTGCGGACGAATTCATTGCCCTGGCGCTTGTTGGGGGCAGTTACTCGGTTGGGGTCGTTATAAAAATCGTGTCCGAACTTGCATCGGTCGGCCGTCCATTCTTCGTTGACATCTTCGTGAGTGCGACCGTTGATGCGGATAAATTTTGACGCTCGATAATCGAACCAGACGTTCGTTCCGCAAGGGGTAACGGTGCAGATGCCGGGGGCAGTTTCGAGATCCCAGGGTCGGGCTCGGAAGCGGTATTTGGCGGAGGTGAGAGCACCGACGGGGCATATTTCAATGACGTTGCCGCTGAACTTAGATTCAAAGTCAGTGAGTTGGAAGGTTGTAGGTTGCATTTCTGCGCCCCGAAATCTGAATGCGAGTTGAGAATCGCCGGAAATTTCTTCGGTGAATCGGACACATCGACCGCATTGGATACAGCGTTCGAGGTCTAGGGTGACGTATTGGCTGAGGGGAAACGCTTTTGGTGCGTGGCGCTTAACTTCGAGGAAACGAGAAGTGGACGGCCCGTAGGATAGAGTGTTATTTTGGAGGGGGCATTCACCGCCTCGGTCGCAGATCGGGCAATCCAGGGGATGGTTGATGAGAAGGAATTCTAGGACGCCTTTGCGATCGCGGTGGATAGCCTCGGTGTCGGTGTAGATCACCATGTTGTCGCCTGCAGGGAGGGTGCAGGCGGCTTGGGGTTTGGGCATTTTCCGAACGGAGCCGTCGGGCTGTTTGAATCCGACTTCGACGAGGCACATGCGGCACATGCCGACGGGTTTCATTCGGGGGTGGTAGCAGAATATGGGGACATCGAGACCGAGGCGCTTGACTGATTCAACAATCAGTTCATCTTTTGGCACTTGAATCTCGATATCGTTGATCGTGATTGTGACCAATTGTTCTTGCGCGACGGATGCCATAGTTTGTGAGCCCGAAGGTGCCTCTGGAGCGAAGGAAGTGCTCCTTGGTCGTGTGTGTACCCTAATCTGCATGATTAGTGCATCGAACTTCCCAGGCAAAGGGGTTTGGTTCTGGAGTTTTGGGAATAGCCGGATATTTACCGGGTTTTGCACAACTTAATATTTTCATATGGTGTAAGACCGACTCGTTTAGATATGATATGGGGGTTGGTTCCCGCATTTTGCGGGTTGTGAGTTGAGATGATTGGCAACGTTGTGCGTTTGAGTTCTTTGTTGGTGGCGTCGCTAGCGATTGGTACGCTTGCGTTTGCGAAGGTTGATCGACTTGTTTCGATTGATGTTCGAATTGAATTGAAGGCCGGGTCGGTGAATGAATCGACCATGTCGGACTTGAGTTTCGGGTTTGGGCGAGTACTGTCGAAAGATTCTAAAGGTTTTGTTCTCCGGTTAAATGATCCTGAGCATTTGGAGCGCCAGTTAGAGAAGTTGAAAGGTCGGCGCAGTGTGGTTGCAGTTGAAGCGATTGCTCCGATTCTTCCCAGTCAGAATTTACAGTCGGTGCCGCTGAAACAACTCAAGCAAATTGTTGCTGAATATAAGGAATCTTATATTGAATGGGCTGAGGCGACGGGGGTTGAGCTTGAGGAAGACGAAGGCGGGGTGGCTGAAATTCCTGGCCTTGATTTTTTGGAAGCTTATTTGCAATGGAAGCACGACCGCGCTTTTCCGAATGAAGAAATTGATATTTCTGGTTATGTAGAAATTGCCAATCGTCGCACATTTTCCAACGGCCTTCAGCGAAATGATCGAGAGTTTTTGGATAGTCGGCGTCCAGGTGGCGATAAATTTGGGACGGCCAATGGACTCCCTGGTGATCTTGGAAAGTTAGTTGATCCGACCGCACAGTGGCAATTTATGGGGCCAAGAGATTTGGCGGTTCCTTATCGTACTTATTTTGGACTGAGTCCGATCAGTGGGCGCGCGAATGCGGTTGCTTTTGATCCCATTGATGGCAATACGTTTTATACCGGCGGTGCGATGGGTGGGGTTTGGAAAACGACCGACGGTGGAGTGAACTGGAATACAACTTGCGATACTTGGCCCCTTTTGGGAGTGAGTTCGCTTTCTGTCAGCCCGACAAATGGAAACATTGTATTGGCGGGGACGGGCGATTTTTACGGTTCTGACGTTGCGGGGATCGGGGTCATGCGAAGCGCTAACGGTGGTCAGACCTGGACTCGGACGGGGCTTAATATGGGCTCAGCGATGGTTCCGGGGATTGTTTTTGATCCGGATAACTCTCAGATTGTTTATGCGGTAGCCGGAGGCACTGGTGGAAGTTCCCGTGGTGTTTATCGGTCGACGGATGCGGGTCAGAATTGGAGTGAAGTTGTTACGACGGATATTGACTGGAGTTATGTTGATATTGGTGCGGCCCCGGTTTCTGGTCCACGATTGAAGTGGGCGGTTTCAGGTGGAAGCAGTTCTCAGATTCTGACTTCGACGAATGGTTTAACTTGGACTCCGGTTACGAATCCGACAACCGGGAATCAAAACAAATTTCACATTGCGGCTTCAAAACTTGATCCCAACACTGCTTACTTGCTTGCAACTACGCCTCGGAAAATATTCAAAACAATTGATGCCGGTGTGAGTTGGACAGATGTGACGGCTGGGTTCCCAAACGGAACGGGCGGCACGTCGACATACAACTGGAGTCAAGGATGGTACGACTATTACATTAAGACTTCGGTGGTTAACGGGCAGGATATGATTTTTGTTGGCTTAATTGATGTCGTGATGTCGATCAATGGCGGTGCAAGTTGGCGGAACATTGGCGGTACGAACTATACAGCGGCTTACACAGGCACCGCGATTGTTCATCAGGACAACCACAACCTTGCAGTTGATCCGAACAACCCAACGCGAGCATTGGTATCTACCGATGGCGGGGTGTTTCTTTATAATTACAACGCAGCTGGTGACACCTACACTTGGGATCGGCTGAGTAAGAATCTGGGAATAACTCAGTTCTATACGTTGGCGATTCACCCGACGAATCCAGATTATGCAATGGGTGGGACTCAGGATAACTCGAGTCCGCATTCCTTTGGTAATTTGGCGCAATGGGGGAACCCGGGTGCTGGAGACGGTGCGGGGTGTGGAATCAACTGGTTGAATACGAACATTCAGTACCATTCGAGCCAATTTCATGGTTTGGTTCGGACTACGAATGCCTGGTCTAGCTCGTCTGGATTTGCGCCGAGTTTTGGTAGCGATAGTGTGCCGTTCATTGGTGATTTGTGGCTTGATCCAAATGATCCTACAAACGTTTATGTGAACACTAACTACCTCTGGCGATACAAGGAAGGCACGGGTGCTTGGACGGCTCGACTGGGTGGTCAACTCTTGGCTTCAAGCGGTCAGGTTCGCTCTTTGGGGATTGCACCTGGTGATAGCAATGTGATGTATACGGGCGCGAGCAATGGCGACCTTTATATGAGCCGCGATTTTGGTGCGACTTGGACTCAATTGGATACTTTAGTTGGATTGCCGAATAGCTCAATATTGGATGTGAGCGTGAATCCGAGGGTCAAGGATGATATTTTGGTGGCAACAGGAAGTTCTCGTCTGTTCAGAATTACGGGCACCAATACAGGAACTCCAACTTTGACAGCGGTGAATGGCGCGGGCGGTTCGGCTTTGCCGAATGTTGCAATCAATACAATTGCTCGCGATCCTTGGCAGCCAGAAACTCATTGGTATGTTGGAACAGATGTTGGAGTTTTTGCGACGAGTAATGCAGGCGCTAATTGGACGGACATGACCCAGTCGAAGGGTTTGCCGAATGTTCAGGTGAGTCGCCTCAAAGTGAATGCGACAACGGGTTACATGACGGCGGCGACTTATGGTCGTGGTATGTGGCGCATCAAGATTATTCCTGCGATTATTCAGTCGGTTGTAGCGACACCGAATTCTGTGATTTCTGGTGACGGTGGGAATTTGACGGTAACAATTGATCGCCTCGCTCCGGCGGGTGGCGTTTCGATTCCATTGACATCAAACTCTGCGAGTTTGGTTGTTCCTGCTTCGGTTTTGATTCCGGCAGGGGCTAATTCTGTTATCGTTCCGTTTACCACTTTGGAAGTTGGTTCGACGTTGACAGCAACGGTATCAGGAAGTATGGGTGGTATTCAATCGGCGACGGTTCAACTGCTTGCGACGGTGGATCGCGCGATTCAGAAATTTAGGTTGAAGAATGCTACGGGCGCAGTTGGCAATGTGGCGAGCATTGTTTCGTCGGACGACAGTTGGCTGAGCTGGTCGATTCTTGATCCGGCGGATCGGACGACTTCCTTTAATGGCTTAACTTCCATTGCTACGAGCAGTCTTTCGATGTTTCGGATTGAAATGGAAGGACGTGCGAGCGTTGCTGGATTGCAATATCAATTGCTTGCGTTTAATTTGACGACGAAGCAGTACGTCACTATAGGCAGTGGAAACTTAAGCACGGTTGACCAAGTGATCAAAGCTGATGTATTGAATGCATCGGCCTATTGGAATCCAACATCTGAATTGCAGGTAGCGCTTTTTGTGACATCGAGCACGAGTACACCTTATGTGGTCTGGCTGGATAAAGTTCGGATTCGAACGATGCCGTAAATTAGATTGGGATCGGGACTATGTTCCGATCCCTCATTCATTCCCCTGGGACAAAGAGGACAAAGAAGTACACTTTGGTAGCGATTGACGCTCTTTGTGGCGTCAGGAAGTTTAAGAATGTTGGATTCAGCTCAAGACACAGTGAAGGAATTTGAAAACGATGATGCGATGCTGGAGCATTACGCGGAGCGTGAATACAAATGGGGATTTATTACTGATATTGAAAGCGATACTTTGCCGCCGGGTTTGAACGAGGAAGTGATCCGATTTATCTCGGCTAAGAAGGGTGAGCCAGATTGGATGTTAGAGTTTCGGCTGAAGGCATTTGAGCATTTGAAGACCATGGATTATCCGAAGTGGCCGAATGTTCAATACAAGCAAACGGAATTGCAAGAAATTTCATATTTTTCTGCTCCGAAGAAGATGCCGAAGTTGAATTCGCTTGATGAAGCGGATCCAGAGTTGATTGCGACGTTTAATAAACTCGGGATACCTTTGGAAGAGCAGAAGATTTTTGCGAACGTTGCGGTTGATGCGGTTTTTGACAGTGTGAGCGTGGCGACGACGTTTAAGTCGACTTTGAAGGAAGCGGGCGTGATATTTATGCCAATTAGTGAGGCGCTTCGAGAGCATCCTGAATTGGTGAAGAAGTATTTGGGATCGGTTGTGCCATATACGGACAATTATTATGCGACTTTGAATTCGGCGGTGTTTACGGATGGATCGTTTGTGTTTGTTCCGAAGGGGGTTCGATGCCCGATGGAGTTGAGCACTTATTTCCGGATTAACGAGCAGAATACGGGGCAGTTTGAGCGGACACTGATTGTGTGTGAAGAAGGGGCGAAGGTTTCTTATTTGGAAGGGTGCACGGCGCCAAAGCGTGATGAGAACCAGCTGCATGCGGCGGTGGTTGAGCTTTGGGCAGATACGGATGCGGAGATCAAGTATTCGACGGTTCAGAATTGGTATCCGGGCGATAAGGATGGCAAGGGTGGGATATTCAACTTTGTTACGAAGCGCGCTCGCTGTGAAGGCGATCGGAGCAAGGTGACCTGGACTCAGGTTGAGACGGGTTCGGCGATTACTTGGAAGTATCCGAGCGTGATTTTGAAGGGTGATTCGAGCGTGGGTGAATTTTATTCGGTGGCGTTGACGGCAGGCAAACAGCAGGCCGATACGGGTACGAAGATGATTCATATTGGCAAGAACACTCGTTCGACGATTGTGAGCAAGGGGATCTCGGCGGGGAATGGTCAGAACACTTATCGCGGTTTGGTGAAGATCAATGCTGGTGCGGATGGAGCGCGGAATTATTCGGTTTGCGATTCGATGTTAATGGGGGATCGGTGTGGGGCGCATACGTTCCCTTATATTGAGGTGAAGAACAATACGGCGACGATGGAGCATGAGGCGACGACTTCGAAGATTGGTGAAGATCAGTTGTTCTATTTGGCTCAGCGGGGGATTAGCGAGGAGGACGCGGTGAACATGATCGTCAGCGGGTTCTGTAAGGATGTTTTCCGGGAGTTGCCGATGGAGTTTGCGGTTGAGGCTCAGAAGCTGTTGGCGGTGAGCTTGGAGCACTCGGTCGGTTAGAGCGCGAGTTAGTTTTTTAGAACGGGCTTGAACGATTGGTGCGTTTAAGCCCGTTTTAGTTTTAGAGGTATGACATTGTTGCGCCTGGCGTGGCGAGACTTACGGGCGACACATTTGAAGGTAGATACAGGTGCAATGAAACTATTTAATAGAATGGCGAGGGCAGGGCGGAAGAAGTGGATTTTAGGTTGCGCTGCTTCGTTTTTGATTTTTTCAATTATTGCGGTTGTTGGGATTTTGCAGGTTGTTGATTTTCCGATCGTTGCGAATCGGGCGGATGCGGTCGTGGCTGAATACAAGGCAGCGGGATTGCCTTGGACGCGGGATGACCTAGATACTGAACTGCCAGAAGAAAAGAATGGTGCCGATTTTATTCGAGAAGCTATGAGTTTGTCGGGCGGAAACATAGAATCGCAACAACTGGAGTTACGCGATCTTGCAGAAATTGAGAAATGGGCTGAAGTTTCTACAAATATGCAGAAGCAATCGGCGGTCTTTGAATCTTTGCGAAAAGCCAGTGCATGTGAAGGCTTAGATTTTCATCGTGATTGGGATAAAGGATCTCAGTTATTGTTCCCGGAGTTTGCGTCGATAAAAGGTGGGGTTCGACTGCTTACTTTGCAAGCCGAACTTTCTGCGAGGAATGGAAAATTGGAGTCGGCGTTAGGGGATTTGAGTGCTGCGTTTCGATTAGGTTCGATGATATCGGAGGAGCCAATTTTGATTGCTATGTTGGTTGGGATTTCGAGTCAAACATTGGCTTTAGAATCTGCCTTGAAAGTTGCGTCGGTGCGGCAAAACGACTCCAATTGGATTAAAAGAGTGCGCAAAGCGGTCGAAGGGTGGGAATGCGAGTACGACTTTGATCGTGCGATGGAAGGAGAAGGTTACTTGGGGCTTGCGATGATCCGTAATATTAAGGGAGATGCTTATTACAGATTGAAGCACATAGACTCTGAATCCGAAGGGAATGAGTATTTTTATGACGATGCAAATCGGGTCAGAACTGGCATCCCAAAAAGAATGACAAATGCCGCATTCGCGGTTCGGTGGATGGAAGCTCAAATCTACGTGCACAAGCTGCTAAAAGAATCAAATGGCGACAATGAGGAAATTGGAAAGAAGTTTGATGAATATCTGGTATCGCTTGAGGAGCCTCCGAAAAAGTTGAGCAATTTGTTCAATGAGTTTATGTTCCCTGTGTTTTCCCCTGCAGGAGCAAAAATCAAGGAGATCAATTTTAAGGTTAAGGCGACTCAGGCTGCTTTGGCGGCAGCCGAAAGTAAGGCGATGAACGGTTCTTATCCTAAGTCTCTCTCTGAAATGGGGGTAAGCGTTATCGATCCGATAACGGGCGGCGATGCTCACTATTTGGTTCGGGATTTCGAAGTGACAATTTATTCGGTTGGGCGGAATAAGGTAGATGATTTGGGAGAGCGATATGGTGTATCGAAGGGCGACGATATTGCGGCACGATTTCCGCCGCGTAGTCGACTCGAAGTCAGAAGCATTACACCCTTTCCGGGACACCCGATCAAAGCTGACGGACGGTGAACTTTTGATTCACGATAAATTGCGTTGTAAAATGGCTTTATGGGAGTTTTTTCGAATCTAAGTAATGGAAAGAAGTGGGGGTTGGGGTGTGGGGCGTTTGTGTTGTTGATGTGTTGTGGTGGAGGGGCGGCAGTTTTGCAGGTTGTGGATTTTCCGATTGTGGCGAATCGGGCGGATGCAGTGGTGAGGGACTACAAGGCGGCGGGGTTGCCTTGGGAGCAGGGGGATTTGAAGACGACGCTGCCGGATGAGGAGAATGGGGCGGCTGAGTTTTTGGCGGCGGTCGGGCCGAATGGAAAGAATTTTGGCACCGTTATTAAAGATGCGGGGGATGCGATTCGGGATCAGGATTGGAAGAAGGCGAAGGTGGCGGTTGCTTCGAAATCTGAGATTACGGCGGCGTTGAGGCGCGTGAGTTTAAAGAAAGGATTTGACTTTGATCGGGATTGGGATCAGGCGGCGCGTTTGTTGTTGCCTGAGTATGCTCAAATGAAGAATGCGGTGAAGCTGCTGTGTTTTGAGGCGCAGGTTAATGCGCGGGATGGGAATCTGGATTTGGCGCTGGCTAACGTTCGGGCGGCTTACCAGATCGGGAACATGTCGGCCAAGGAGCCAACTCTGATTTCGATGCTTGTGGGGATTGCCTGTCAGGCGATTGCCTTGGATGGGGCATTGCGAGTTGCGGCGGCGCGGAAAAGTGATGCGATTTGGGTGGCGCGGGTACGCAAGGAACTTGACGGCTGGAAGTGTGATATTGATTTTAAGCGTGCGATGGAGGGTGTGGCTTATATGGGTTTAGCAACAATTCGGAATTTGAAAGGGAATCCATTAAAGACGATTAAAGAACTTTCAGATATGAGTGGTTCTGGCGATGATTTTCTCAATGATGACGCACATTTGGTTCGGACAGGACTCCCTAAAGGAATGATCGCGACTGCGTTTGCGGTGAGAAACATGGAGGTGCACATTCGTTTTCGGCAAATGTTGGAGCAGGCGCAAGGAGACTACGTTCCAGTTGGGAAGGACATGGATGAGTACGCAGAAAAGTTGAGTGATCCGCCCCTCAAATCGAGTCAGTTGCTCAATACGATCTTGTTACCGGTGTTTTCTCAGGCTTCGGTTGCGGCCAATCTGGCACCGTTTAAATTGGAAGCATCGCGGGGGGTTTTGCGGGCTCAGGAGTATCGGTTGAAGAAGGGTGTTTTTCCGAGTGGTTTTGATGATTTGGGTTTTGAGGTGATTGATCCGGTTCTGAAATCGCGAGCTTGGTACAAGGTGGTTGGGGAGGAAGTTTCGATTTATTCAGTTGGCAATAATGGGGTTGATGATGGGGGAGATAAACAGAAGACGAAGTCGGGTGATGATGTGACGATGCGATTTCCGCCCCGAGTATCAAATTGAGATTGGCCCGATCTAGTTGAGTGAGAGATAGTTGCTAGCACACATAACAAAGATTTTGTTAATAGTTAAGCTTGTTGCGATTGACAAAAGTTAATTAGTTGCATGTGGAATAATATTGCATTAAGTGGTGCATGAGTCCTAATTTTGGCGTCTTGTAAGGCCAAGCAGGAACACCCGCATGTGTACTGGCCTCTAAGAACCGGAAACATAAAGATGCCACACATCATTTCGCAAAAGCACCAGAAGGCCTGGCGTTCGTTTCTAGCATCGCAGTCTTTGACTACGAATATGTTGGATTCGCGTCTAAGGAAGGCAGGTCAGATTTCATTGGATGTCTATGAAGTCTTGAGGACGTTAGAAGATTCAGAGGGTCACAAACTGAGGATGAGTGAATTGGCAGAGACGATTCTTTTCAGTCGCAGTGGCTTAACACGCATGATTGATCGTTTAGAGGAAATTGGTTATGTAGTACGTGAGCCTTCTCCAGATGATCGCCGAGGATGGTTTGCAGTAGTCACGGAGAAGGGAATTGCGGCTCGACAGGCAGCCTGCGATATTGTTCAGAATGGGTTAAAGGAAGTTTGGGTAGAAGCATTGAGTGAAGAGCAGGCTGATCAGGTGAGTCACTTGATGGATCAGATCACAAATCGGGCGAAGTCAGCTTTGAAATAAATAAAGGTTAGCAATTGAATAAAAAGGGAGCCACTAAGTGGCTCCCTTTTTTGGTTTAGTTAAGTTTGTCGACGATGACTTTGCTTGCAGTTGCGCCGCCGGTTAGGACTTTGATATTGATTTTTTGGTAGTCGGCGTCGTGTGCAGTGAAGATATTCATGAACTTCCCGGGGTTCCGGTCGACAAGTGGGAACCAGCTGGATTGGACTTGGATCATGATGCGGTGGCCTTTTTTGAAGGTGTGGCAGGTGTCGGGAAGGGTGTAGTGGACTTCTTCGGTTGCATTTGGCACCATGGGTTGGGGGTTTTGGAAGCTATTGCGGAATTTTGACCGCATGACTTCACCCCTGACGAGCATGTGAAAATTCGGATTGACGGGTTCATCGGCGGGGAAGACGTCGATGAGCTTGACGATGAAGTCACAGTCGGTTCCGGAGATTTGGGTGAAAAGATCGGCTTGGACGTTCCCAGCGACGGTGAAGTCTTGGGTGAGTGGATCGGTACTGAATGCGAGGACGTCGTTTCTGTCGAGGCAGAAGCGTTGGTCGTCGAGCATATATTCGCGGGTTCGTCGATCGAGGACGCCGCCTTGGTAGGGGACGGGCTTCGCGGGATCGCTGACGTAGCTGTAAGCTCCGGCAACGGGCGCACCGTTTATGGTGAGGTTTTTGTTGGTGCTGAACTTGAGATCAGTTTTTTTCGCAGTTTTTGGTGGCCATTCATTGAACCGTCTCCAGTTTTTGGAACCACTGTCGAAGACGGTAGCTTTTGGGTTGGTGAATTTGCCATCGCCGCGGAGATAGGCGTCGAAGAAGGGGAATTCAACTTCGTCTTGATAGAATGTGCTGGTGTTGCTGCCCCAATCGTGGGCACCAAATTTTTGTCCGGCTCCGCTCGCCCACATTCCGTGGTACCACGGGCCCATGACGAGCCAGTTGTCGGGTTGGTTGCCGGTGAGTTCGGTGGCTTTGTAGCAGGCCATGGGGCCGTAGCAGTCTTCAGCGTCGAAGAAACCACCTACCCAGAGGCAGGCGGGTTTGACGTTTTTCAAGTTGCTGGGGATTGATCGGGCTTGCCAGAAATCGTTGTAGGTGTCGTTGCGGATGGCATCTTGCCAGAACGGGATGGCACCTTTGTAGAGTTTTTCTTCGACGTTCGCGATGCCTCCGAGTTCGAGGAAATATTTGTAGGCGTCGCCATTGAGGTTGATTTGGATGCCTGCCGGGCGTGGTTGGCCTTCTTTTGGTCTGGGAAGACCGAATCCGCTGTAGAACGAGACAAAGTCTTGGAGCATAAATGCGCCGTTATGGTGGAAGTCGTCGCCGAGGAACCAATCTGCGGTCGGGGCTTGCGGTGATGCGGCTTTGAGGGCGGGATGGCCTGATAGGGCTCCGAGGGCGGCGTATCCGCCAGGATAACTGATTCCCCAGATTCCAACACGCTCGTTGTTTTGAGGAGTATTTTTGATGAGGTAATCGACGGTGTCGTAGGTGTCGGTGCTCTCATCGATATCGCCTTTGGCGGGGCTGAGTCCGTTATGTTGGAATGTAGTTTTAAGTTGAGGGCGGACGTCTACGAAGTCACCTTCGGACATGTTTTTACCTCGGACGTCTTGATAGGCGAAGATGTATCCGGCGTCGGCGAATTTTTTGGAACCTCGGAAACCGCCTTTATAGTTTTCTGGGCCGTAGGGTCCCGCGGAATAGGGTGTGCGTTCGAGGATGATTGGCGATTTTGCTTTTAGATTTTTGGGGACGTAGACAGCGGTATAGAGTTTGGTGCCGTCCCGCATCGGGATCATGTATTCGTATTTCTGGTGGGAATCTTTAGTTGATTGACTGAAAGCCAGGAGAGGGGCAATTGCGAGTAACAATGAAACTCGGGCACGCATAGTATTTTCTATTGTGCCCGAGTTCCCTGGCTATGAGTTATTTTTCGTCTTTCTTGAAGGTGAGGATGTCTCCGTTGATGCAATAGCGGAGTCCCGTTTTGTCGGATGGGCCATCGTCGAAGACGTGCCCGAGATGACCATCGCAGCGTGCGCATCGCACTTCGAATCTGGTCATGCCGAAAGAGTTATCCGCTTTGAGCCAAACATTCTCTTGTTTATACGGTTGAAAGAAGCTTGGCCAGCCGGTGCCAGATTCGAATTTGGCATCGGATTTGAAGATGGGGAGTCCACACCCGACGCAGGAATAGGTACCTTTTTCTTTGTTATTGAGGTGTCCACCGCAGAATGCGGCTTCGGTTCCTTCGGCGCGAAGGATTCGGTATTGATCGGAAGTGAGTTGTTTCTTCCACTCGGCATCGGTTTTGATGACTTTATCTTTGCGTTCTGGGGACTTGTTGGTGACTTTGATTCCGCCGATAGTCATCTCGTCGGAAGGGGTTCGTTGTTGGTTGGTGAGGGCATAGAAACCGAGTCCGATTGCGGCGGCAGCGGTTGCGATTGCGAGGAGCGGTAGTTTCATACTCTTACTTAATGCATAGGACGTTGAAAATGTTCTTGGCGTTTGGGAAGTATAAGGAGTGTGACTCATGAATGACGGCGTCTTTTTTTATGCGAACGATGGTTCTCGGCGCGCTTCGGCGGAGTTTAAGAATGTGGTTTCGGCATTTGAGAGTAGGGGAATTGAGTTTGCCGAAGCAAAACTATGTTCGTCTCATGACGAGTTGAACCTTTTAGTTAAGCAGCGAATAGATGAGAGTGCGAAGATTGTCATTGTGGGCGGGGGCGACGGGACGTTAGGGAGTGTGAGTGAACATTTTTTAAGATCGGAGACAGTGTTTGGTGCATTTCCGCTTGGAACGGGGAATCAGTTTGCCCATGAAGTTGGAATTCCATGTGAAATTGGGGCAGCTACGGAATGTTTGTTAAGTGGTCGTGTGGCGGCGATTGATTTGGGCATGTGTAACGATCAGGGCTTTTTGACGGTTGCGACGATGGGTTTGACGACCGACATTGCTCGTGGTCTGACTGCCAAAGGGATATTTGGGAAAGCGAGCTATGGACCGGCTTTTGTAAAAGCGATCCGCGATATCCATTCATTCCAAGTTGAAATAGTTGGTTTCACGGAGACGATTGTTGGTGAGATGATTCAAGTCGTGGTCTGCAATGGTCGGACGCATGCGGGACCTTTCTTAGCGAGTCCAGACGCAACTATTACGGATGGGATGTTTGATGTTTATTCGTTACAGCCGATGGGCTTTGGAGAAATGGTCGGGACTGGGGTTCTTGCTTTGGCTGGAAAGCACACCGAGGTTAAGGAGGTCGATTGGATGAAGTCGTCGACGCTTCGTATTACTACTAAGCCAAAGATCCCCGTAGTTTTAGATGGGGAGGAAATTTGGTTTGATGAACTTGACTTTCGAGTTGAACCTGGTGGTTTGAGAGCAATTGTTGGCCCAGACTTAAGGGTTCCCCAGGAGCGATTGAGCTCGGTCAACTTCGGCTAAGTTTCAGGAAGTGATTTCTGGAGAGCGAGTTCTGGTCTTTGGAGTCGTGCCGCAGGTCTGCTAACAAGCCAGCCTTGGATGTGGTCGAATCCGCATCGTTCGGCGAGAGCAAGTTGGGAAAGAGTCTCGATTCCTTCGGCGACAGTTTGGGCGCCGAGGGACTTAGCAAAATTGACAAGTGAGGTTAGGAGAATTTCTTTGGCTTCGTCATCCGTTGGTTGAAGGAGAGTGCGATCGAACTTGATAATGTCGGGTCGGATGATCTCGGCCATTGCGATGGTGCTGTGACCTGAACCGAAATCGTCGAGGGCGATTTTTGCTCCGGCTTCGCGGATGCAGGCAACGAGGTTGAGAAGGGCATTTTCGCCTGGGAATTGATCCGCTTCGACAAATTCAAAAACGACTTGATCGGGGTCGATGCCGGCTCCTCGCATGGCGAAAACGGCACTGTGAAGGTCGTCACACCCGTGGCCGAATGATGCTGGATTAAGATTAATAAAGATGAGTTCATCGGGCGTGAGTTGGTTATAGAGACAGGTTATTGCGGCGAGTCGGGCATGGTGATCGAATTCATTTTTTAGTCCGAGCCGACAAGCTGCTGTGACGAGTTCGAATCCAGAGCGGAGGCCGCTGGAATCAACTCCACGGGCGAGGGCCTCGAATCCAATAACCCGGCACGATTTCAGATTATAAATAGGTTGGTAATGGGAAATGATGCGATTTTCTTCAAGGAGATCGTTGAACCATTGTCCTGAGACTTGGTTAACAAGTTCGGAAAGAGAGAGTGCTCGCCAAGGTTCGAGGGGTTCAACGGCGGAGTATCGAATTGCCATACATGAGGCTAAATCTTGCAGACTGAGCGATTTTACAAATTGCTCAAGCATGTTTTCCCAGCCTAGACCTGCTAGATGGAATACGGAGGTATTGAGGTCATCGGACTGTCCCAGATCAAGTCCTTTTGTGACCACATGCGGTTGATTGCTAAATATAGCGACTCCCGCACCCCTATATTCTTTTTGTAGCCGGTCTTGGGCGCTGAAGGTGAATTCGCGCAATGACAAGACGGATCCTCAATGGCTTCTGGTTTGTGTACGATAACGTTCACGCCCCGAATAAATGCTAGGTCGAAATATACCAGAGAAGAGGTTAGTTTTCCACACATGTGGAAAAACTTGTGTAAAAACCGCAACTGTCAGTTGTTAATTATTCTCCTTATGGGGTGGGGCTATTGCGACGCTGGGGGGTTGAACTTGAGTAGAAAGGGGCAGTGGATTTGGAATTGATTCGTAAACAGTTTCCTGTGCTTGGTCGAGAGGTGCATGGTAGACGGTTGGTTTATTTAGACAATGCGGCGACAATGCAACGTCCTGAGGCTGTTTTGGATGCAATGGATCGATTTTCGCGGACGATGAATGCCAATGTTCATCGCGGGGTGCACACGTTGAGCCAGGAAGCAACGGATGCGTTTGAGGCGGCGCGAGAGGCGGTACGAGACTTTGTTGGGGCGGGTGAGTCGAACGAGATTATTTGGACAAAGGGGTGCACCGAGAGCCTCAACTTGGTGGCGATGAGTTGGGGGTTTGCTAATTTAGGTGAAGGCGACGAGATTTTGCTCAGCACGATGGAGCATCACGCGGATATTGTTCCGTGGCAGATGGTTGCGGAGCGAACAGGGGCGGTGATTCGCCCGATTCCGATTAGTGATGACTGCGTGATCGATTTGGATGCTTTACGGGTCATGGTTGGGCCGAAGACGAAAATCGTTGGAGTGAAACATGTTTGTAATGCAACTGGGGTGATTAATCCGGTGAAGGAAATCGGTGAGATTGCACATTCGGTCGGAGCGATTTTGGTTGTCGATGGTGCTCAGGCGCTGGCTCATTTGGCGGTGGATGTTCAGGAATTGGGGGCTGATTTTTATGCTATGAGCTCTCACAAGGTTTACGGGCCGATGGGGGTCGGGGCAATTTATGGGCGACGCGCACTTTTGGAGGCAATGCCTCCGTTTATGGGGGGCGGCGACATGATTCGGTCGGTTAGTTTTGAGAAAACAACGTTTAACACTATTCCGAATAAATTTGAACCTGGAACGCCAAATGTGAGCGGCGTGATTGGGTTTGCTCGGGCCTTGGACTGGGTGCGGGAAACGGGTTTAGCAGCGATGGCTCAGCATGAAAACGAACTTGCGATTGAGGCCCGGGCAGCGGTGCTAAAAATTGACGGAGTACGGCTGATTGGGAAGTGTGACGATCAGGTGGCAGTTGTGAGCTTTGTTACTGACTTTGCGCATCCGCATGATTTGGGGACGATTTTGGATGAGTATGGGGTCGCAGTTCGGGCAGGCCACCACTGCTGTATGCCCCTGATGAGTCGGCTGGGAATACCGGGCACGGTAAGAGCAAGTTTCGCGGCGTATAATAACAAAGAGGACATAAAAGTCTTGATTGATGGTTTGAAGAGAGCCCAAGAGATTTTTGCTTAGAAATGCTGAACGAACTGTATCAAGAAGTGATTGTGGATCACGGTCGGAAACCACGGAATTTTGGGTCTGTGGTGGGGGCAACTCATTCTGCAGAGGGCTTTAATACGTTGTGTGGTGATCGGGTTTTGGTGAGTTTGGTTATGGATGGGGAATTGGTTCATGATGTGAAATTTGAGGGAGCGGGGTGTGCGATCTGTATGGCGAGCGCAAGTTTGATGACTCAAATGGTGAAAGGAAAGTCGGTTGAGGAAGTTGATGCATTGTTTAGCACTTTTCAAAGTGCGGTGACGAAGGAGGGGGCGCCGGTTGATGGGCTTGATGAACTGGAAGCTTTGGTTGGGGTGCGGCAGTATCCAAATCGGGTGAAGTGTGCAACGTTGGCTTGGCATGCGATTCGTGAGGCGTTTAATTCGCCGATGCCGGAGGTGAACTAGATGCCAGAGAAAATTGAGGGTGGATTGAATGAGTCGCCAAGGCAATTGAATTCAATTGAACGAGCGATGCTAGAAGGAGAAATTATTGAGTCGATCCGCCAGGTATTTGACCCTGAGTTACCAATAAACGTTTATGATCTCGGGCTGATTTATGGTTTGAGCGTAAGCCATGAGGGGGATGTGGCGATAACGATGACGTTGACGAGTCCGGCTTGCCCAGTTGCGGGGACTTTACCAGGTGAGGTCGAGGATGCAGCGCGTAGAACTGAGGGGGTGCGTTCTGCCGAGGTAGAGTTAGTGTGGGATCCACCCTATACGATTGACCGGATGCCTGAACACATTCGGCTTGAATTGGGGTTGTTCTAGGAACGAACATGAAATTCAGCGCGCAAGAAGAATACGGACTCCGATGTTTGATTGCGTTGTCGCGTAAAGGGGTTGGACATTCGATGACAATTCCGGAATTGAGTGATCAAGAAGGGTTAACAAGTAGCCACGTAGCCAAAATTTTGTCGATCTTGCGGCGGCACGGATTTGTGACGAGTACGCGGGGACAATTAGGGGGGTATCAGTTGGCGATGGAACCGCGAGACATGGTTTTGCGAGATGTTTTAGAGCCGTTGGGCGGGCGTATGTTTGGGGAAGAGTTTTGCGAACGTCATACCGGGATTTTGTCGACATGTGTTCACGATACTGATTGCACTTTACGGCCGCTTTGGAATGGAATTCAACAGGCCGTAGATGGGATTGTTGGACGTTATACGGTTCAGGATTTGTTAGATGGAACGGTCGAGGGGCCGACGATTCAAGTTGGTCACGGTCGCCGTGCGAATTTAGCGGTTGAAGAAGAAGTGAGTTGCTGAGATGAGTTTTCCGGTTGTTATTGCGCCTGAGGCGGCGGCTCAGATTAAAAGACTGATCGATCGAAAAGGTGGGGTAGGGAGCTTTTTGAGAATAGGCGTGAAGGGAGGCGGATGCTCGGGTCTGGAATATTTGTTTGCTTTGGATACGGTTGTTCGGGAGGGTGATTTTGTTTTTGAGGGCGATGGTTTTGTGGTTCGGCTTGATATGAAGTCGGCGAAGTTTTTGGATGGGGCGGCATTGGTTTATACGGGGAATTTAATGGGTGGTGGTTTTGCATTTGAGAATCCGAATGCGGAGCGGAGTTGTGGGTGCGGGACGAGTTTTACTCCTCGGAAGACGGGATAGGTTTTTTCCACTGATTTGCGCGGATATTTTGGCTGGCGAGTTCGGCGGTGTTTTCGATTCGCTTCGTTCTTGTTTGTGGCGTTTTTGCTTGCAGGATCCATTCTAGGATGCCTCGTTGAGCGGAAGGAGGGAACGATTGGAAATTGGTTTTTGCATTAGGAAATTTCTCAAATTCCATTTCGAGATCATCGGGAATCGTCAGAGAATCGACGGGATTGAGGGCATCCCAGGTGCCGGATTGCTTGGCTAATTCGATGGCTGCGAGTCCGAGCTCGGTCATTTTAGACTGTTCGATCATCTTTAGAGCACGTTTTTTGTTAAGAGCTGACCAAAGAGATTTAGGTTTTCTTGGTGAGATATAGAGCATGGTTCGGGCGTCGTCCAGTTTTGCCGGTTTGCTGTCGATCCAGCCGAAGCAAAGAGCTTCTTCAACGATCTCGTCTTGCGTAAGATGGAGGTCAGGATTTGATGCTTTTTTGTAGGTGATGAGCCAGATTCCTGTGCTCGAACTATGATTATTGACCAACCAGTCTCGCCACTCTTCGCGGGACTTAACTTCTATAGAATTGGGTGGAGGTTGAGGCATTTTGTAATAGTTCGTTTGTTGATTAAAACAGTTTTGTCCCGTTGGGGACCGTGTGTTCGGGGCGTGTGAGGGTGATGTTGCCATCGTTATCGGCGAATCCGGTGGTGAGGCACTCGGAGATGAAAGGGCCGATTTGTTTGGGTGGGAAGTTGACGACGGCGACGATTTGGGTGCCGATGAGTTGTTCGGGATTGTAGTAGTGGGTGATTTGGGCGGAAGACCGTTTTATTCCTATTTCGGGGCCGAAGTCGATGGTGAGTTTGTAGGCGGGTTTTCGGGCTTGGGGGAATGTTTCGGCGTGGGTGATAGTGCCGACTCGGAGTTCCACTTGTTCGAATTCTGGATAAGTGATTTGTCGCATTCTGATAAAGTTTAATCGACCCCGGCGAATAATGCACATGATTGGTAAGATAGATACATGAGTTCGGGTCTTGAGAAACTAAAAGTGCGGCTGGCGGATGTGAATGCATTGAATGCGGCTCAGGCGATCATGGATTGGGATCAGCAGTGTTTGATGCCTCATGGTGGGGCGGAGGCGCGAGGGGAGCAGGTTTCTCGGTTGAGCCGGATGTCGCACGAGATTTTTGTGAGCGACGAGACTCAGCGGGCGCTGGAGGATGCGGAGAAGGAGGTTTCGGGGGCGGCAGACGATGATGATTCGGCAATGGTTCGGGTTGTACGGCGTCAAATGGACATTGAGACAAAGCTGCCGGGTGACTTGGTGGCAGAGCGGTCAAAGCTTTCGGCGGTGGGGCATGAGGTTTGGGTTAAGGCGCGGAAGGAGAATGACTTTAAGGCGTTTCAGCCAATTTTAGAACAAACGGTCGATATTAGCCAAAGGATTGCGGAGTTTCTTGGATATGAGGATCATCCTTATGATGCGGTTACGGATCAATTTGAAGAAGGGGCGACGCGGAAATTTTGGGATGGTATGTTTGATTCGATTCGTCAGCCATTGACGGATTTGGTGGCAGAGATTAAGGCAAGTCCGAATCAGCCCGATGATTCGTTTTTGACGGGCAAATGGGATGAAGCGGCGCAGAGATCGTTCAGTCTTAAATTAATTGAGGGGATTGGTTTTCGAATGGATCGGGGTCGCTTGGATACGGCGCCGCACCCGTTCTGCACGAATTTTGCGATCGGTGACGTTCGTTTGACAACTCGGTTTTTGGATTATTTGCCGAGTGCGGTTTTTGGGAGTTTGCATGAGGCGGGCCATGGGATGTATGAGCAAGGTAGCCCTGATGAGTGGGATCGCACACCGCTAGCCGGCGGTGTGAGTTTGGGATGGCATGAGAGCCAGTCGCGGACTTGGGAGAACATTGTTGGACGGAGTAAGGCGTTTTGGCGGCATTACTATGGTGATTTGCAATCGGCGTTCCCGGCTTTGAGTGGCGTGGACTTGGATACTTTTTACCGATCAGTCAATAAAAGCCGAGCATCGCTAATTCGAGTTGAAGCGGATGAAGTGACTTATAACTTGCATATTATGGTTCGGTATGAGTTAGAGAAGGGAATGTTAGACGGATCGATTAGGGTTGCGGATGTACCTGATGCTTGGAATTCGCGCTATGAAGAGTATTTGGGAATTACACCGCCGAACGACGCGAACGGTTGTTTGCAGGATGTCCACTGGAGTGGCGGACTTTTGGGTTACTTCCCGACTTATTCGATGGGCAACATTTTGAGTTATCAGCTTTGGGAGTTGCTTGAAGCGGATTTGGGCGATACCGATGCATTGATGGAAGCGGGGAATTTTGCTCCGATTTTGGAATGGCTGCAGTCGAAGGTTTATCGTCAGGGTAGCAAGTATCCGCCGCAGGAACTATTGAAGATGGTGACGGGCGGGGGGTTGGATGCGGAGCCTTATTTGCGCCGGATTCGGGCGAAGTATTCGGAAATATATGGCTTGCGCTAAGCAGAATGTTGGCTCCACTTATATGCCTAGAGTGGAGCCAACTCTTGATAGTTACTTTTTAGTGGCTGGTGGAACAGCTATTTCAAAGCCTTCTACCTTCTCGGGCACCGTTGGCGGAATCGAATCTAAATAGTCGTATTCGACTTCCGTTATTGTGGATTTTCCTTCCTCGTCGTTCAGGGTTTGGCGGGTGAGGATGGGGAGTTTTGTTTGCGGATCGACATAGACAGCGAAGTCCATATATGATTTGTTGAGTTTGTATTGATTTGCGACTTTTCCGTTGACAACTTTGTTTGGTTCGATACTCCAGAGGCTTTTGTCTTCGAGAAGTTTTTGCAGGGCTTCGATACTCATTTCGGCATCGACAAACGGTGCGATTCGTAGTTCAACGAAGCTGCCCTCTTTCACATCGGATCTTTGGACTTCAAACACCGCCCTGCCTTCCGGGGCGATTTCGATTCTTTGACCAGGGACGGCTTTCAGTTCGACTTCGTACACTTCGTTATCCGTGCTTTGAACTTCGATGGGATGTCCGGCAACGATTTTCTCCTCGCCATTTTTCTTAACAGTCCAACCATGGGCGACTTCCGTTGGTCTTAGCACCACGATTCTGCCGGAGACGGTTCGCTGCACTTCGGTCATTTGGTTATTTAGCAATGTCATTTCGCCGTTCGGTTCGACGGTGTATGTGGTTCGTTTACCATTTTTCACCCATGATTCGGAGACATGACTTCGTTTCCCGTTTTCGGTTCGGTAGGTTGTCATGTGGTAGTCGCGCTCAGATTGAAACGCATCGCGGATTTGGGCGATGGGATCAGCGACCGCCGCTTTTGGTGCGAGCAGTGCTCCGAATGCGAGTGCTCCAACGGCGATTGCGGGGAGGCCGAAGCCAATGATTTTTCGTGTTGTCATGTTTTTGCTCTTTCTGTCATCAAGGATTCCCTTGATGATTCGAGCCTTGAGGGTGCCGGGAGCTGACTCTTGTTTGAGCATCTCAATTTCCGGATTAAGGTTAGGATTGTTAGTGTTCATGGATCACCTGCGGAAAAGTTGTTGCGAGTTCTCTTTTGAGTTTCTCTCGAGCGTGATGCAGTCTTGATTTGATGGTTCCGATTGAATCTCCGGTTACTTCTGCGATTTCCTCGAGTGTGAGCTGTTGGACTTCGAAGAGAAGAAACGCCTCGCGGTGTGCGGGGTGGAGCCGGTGGAGTGCTTTTAGGATTCCTTCGGCAGTTTCAATTTCGCTAATGGCTGGGTCGGGTTTGCCCCATCCAGGGTTGAGGGGAGCAAGAATCCGGTGTTTTCTTCGCCATGCGGCATACTCTCGAAACGCGATTCGATGGAGCCATGTTCTCATCGTGCATCGCCCTTGAAAGTTATGAACTGCGTTGATAGCTCTGATAAAGGTTTGTTGGGTGAGATCCTCGGCGGTTTCTGTGTGCCGGGTGAGGTGCCTGAGTAGGCGATAGAGGTCGTGGTGGTGTTGTTCGACCCAATTCGTGATTGTGTCCGCATCCTTTATTTTGAGTTTTTCGAGCAGTTCAGCTTCCATATTTGGGGCTCGTTATGTTATTGATGCGGTTTGGAGGCGAAAGGTTGAGGAGAATCTGATTTTTTTCGATGGCGGGTAGGGACACCTTGGTGAATGGAAATATTGACATAGTGACTTATTAGACATATCGTTATTCTAACTAGCATTAGTACTGGGAATTCAAAAAACAGACATCTGACAGGAATATTCCCTGTATAGTTGTAACTGATATTTTCTCGAATTCAAATGGAATCTCGGGAAATTGGATTGAGGAAAAAATGAAGAAAATCGCAATTCTTGCGCTGGCCGCTATCGGTCAGTCTGCATTCGCTGTTACCCTTTGGGATCAATCGAACGTTGTCAATGTCGCTGGTGGCGGCACGGGCGCAATCGCTGGTTCAGATTTAAGCCAACTCGTTCTTCCGGAAACTCTTTTCGGTTGGGGCGCACAAACAACCGCAAACAACGTCATCGCTGATGACTTTACGGTTGGTGCTGGTGGATGGAATGTCACCGGCCTGTCATTCTGGACATACCAAACGGGCGCAACTGCTCCCTCAATTACGAGTGTGAGCTACGCTATCGATTCAACCTTGACATCTACAGCCGTGACTGCATCAACTGCCACGGTTTCGTTCACCAACGTTTATCGCGTAGCTAACGGTGTTACAAGTGATGCCAACCGACGACTTCAACGAGTTGACGTAACCGGTTTGAACCTCAACCTTGCCGCAGGTACCTATTACCTTAAGTTCAACTTTGCAGGAACACTTGCAAGTGGTCCTTGGGCTGTGGCACTTCCTTCGGCTAATGCGATCTATGGCAAAAATGCACAGCAATCAATTGCTAATGCAGCGTTTGGCCAAGCATTTGTTGATGGTGCGACAACTGGGGGAGACGCTGCGTTCCAAATCCAAGGTCAAGCGGTTCCCGAACCGGCAACCATGGGTTTGTTGGCACTTGGCGCAGCATTTGTTGCACGCCGACGCAAGAACAGCAAGTAAGAGCTTTTCTTACTTGACTAAAAGTAAAGACCGTGGTGGTGAGCTACCGCGGTCTTTTTCTTTTTGCGATCGCTTTAGAATTTTGCGGGGAGATCGATGTCCATGTTATGGAGGGTGAAGGAGTAGATGTCGGCGACTTCTTCGAGGGCTTTTTGGATCGGTTTGCCGCCACCGTGTCCGGCGGAAGATTCGATACGGATGAGGCAAGGGGCGGGGCCAGCTTGAACGGCTTGGAGTCTGGCGGCGAATTTGAATGAATGGGCGGGGACAACGCGGTCGTCGGTATCGGCGGTGGTGACGAGGGTTGCCGGGTAGTTGGTTCCGGGCCGGAGGTTGTGGTAGGGGCTGATTCGATAGAGGCTAAAGAACTCGTCTTGGTTTTCGGGTGAGCCGTAATCGCCTTCCCAGGCGGCTCCGATGGTGAATTTGTTGAAGCGGAGCATGTCCATGACGCCGACTTCGGGGATTGCGACACCGCAGAGATCGGGGCGTTGGGTCATAGTGACGCCGATGAGGAGGCCGCCGTTTGAGCCGCCTTGGATTGCGAGGTGCTTGTTGGTTGTGTAGCCTTCTTTGACGAGGTATTCGCCGCAGGCGATGAAGTCATCGTATGCATTTTGGCGGCGGACTTTGGTGGCGGCTTCGTGCCATTCTTTGCCGTATTCTGATCCGCCGCGGATATTTGCAAGGCACCAGATTCCACCCATGTCCATCCAGACGGTTCGGGAAGTGCTAAACCACGGAGTTTGACTGAGTCCAAAACCACCGTAGGCGTACATGAGGGTGGGATTTTGACCGGTCAGTATTAAATCCTTGCGGTGGACGATGTACATCGGCACTTTGGTTCCGTCGTTAGATGTGACGAATACTTGTTTGGCGACGTATTTGGATGGATCGAGGGGGAGTTCGGGCTTTTTGTAAATTGTGGACTGGTTGGTCTTGGCGTCATAGTTGTAGATGAGGGTGGGGGTTGTGAAGTCGGCGTAACTGTAGTAGGTTTCGTCGGAATCGGGGTCACCGGAGAATCCGGAGACGGCACCGAGTCCGGCCAAGGGGACGTTACCTGTGGGTTTCCCGGCGAGGTCAAATGTTTCGACTTGGGCGTGGGCGTCCTTCATGTATTGGACGATGACTTTGGATTTTGTGAGTGAGGAGCCCTCGATTGATTCGGCTCGGGTTGGGACGACGTCGGTCATTGTGCCGCCGGAGATCGGCATTTTTACGATTTTGCCGGTAGGGGCGTTTTTGTTGGTTTGGAGAAAGAGTTCGTTGTTGCGGATGGCGAGAGGGGAATAGTTGGCGTCGTTTTCGTTGAGAATTTTGTTGATTTTGACGGTTGTGCCGTTGTGGGTGACGTGCCAGAGGAAATTATTGGTGGATCCGGTGTCTTCGGCGTAGATGAAGAGTTCGGTTTTTCCGTCGTCGTAAGTGGGGCTGAAGAATCGTTCGGGGTTGGCGGGGTCTTCGATGATGAGTTGGTCTTGAGATTGGGGGGTACCGACGCTATGGAAGTAGATTTTGGCGTTTTTATTAGCATCGGTGAAGGCGGTTGCTTCTTTGGGTTCGGGGAATCGGAGGTAGTAGAAACCGGTTCCGTCGGAGTTCATGGTGCCGACACCAAATTTTGACCACTTGACGGGATCGCCGATGGTTTTTCCGGAGGCGACATCGAGTACGTTCCATTCAAGCCAGTCGGATCCGGATTTGGCGACGCCGTACAGCATGCGGGAGCCGTCGTTGGAGAAATCAGTGCCGGTGAGGGCGACGGTGCCGTCGGCGCTGAGTTTGTTGGGGTCGAGGAGGATTCGTGGGGTTGCGCCAGGTTGATCGACGACGTAGATTACGTTTTGGGGAAGGAGTCCGGAATTGTATCCGTAGAAGGTGCGTTTGCCTTTTTGGACAGGCACATCGAATCTCTCGTAGTTGACTCGGCGGAGGAGTTCGTTGAGAAGGGGTTTGCGGTTGGGGATTTGATCGAAGTAGTGGTTGGTAAGTTGGGTTTCGGCGTCGGCCCAGGCTTTGACTTCGGGGGTGGTGATCGGTTGTTCGAGCCATCGGTAGGGGTCGGCAACGGTGATTCCGTGGTAGGTGTCTTTTTGGTCGGAGGTTTTTGTTGGTGGGTACATCCAGTTTTGGGTGAGGAGGGTTGTGGCGAGGATTGATGTGAGCATGGTGGTGAGTTTACTAGGTGAGTGCGATCATTTTTTTTGTGGCGTACAATAGAATGAGATGAAATTCCAGGTCGTATTCAGTTTTGATGAAGAGTATCAGGGATATGTTGCCGATGTCCCGGAGTTGCCCGGTTGTATTAGTCAGGGCAAGACTTTGGATGAGGCAATGGATAATGTTCGGGAGGCGATCCAGGGGTATTTGGAAGTATTGGCGGATCGGGGAGAACCATACCAGCCTTCGAAACGCTCGATTTTGGTTGGCGAAGTGGCGGTTTAGTAAGTGCCACCGCTTCCGGTTCTATCTGGCAACGAGACTCGAAGGGCATTCGAAAAGCTAGGTTGGAGATTTGATCGCCAAATGGGTTCTCATATGATATTAGTGAAAGAAACTTCAGCAGTTTTAACAGTACCAAGACATAAAGTACTAGCACCTGGCACTTTACGAGGCTTGATCCGGCAATCAGGCTTAACCGTTGAAGAATTTTTGGCGGCGGTTAAATAATTAGTCAAAGTCGCCGTAGCAGCATTGGATGTAATTGATTTGGCCGCCGTGGTACCAATTGTTCCGTAGGGGGAAGTAAGCGAGATCGCGCGGAGAGGGTTGCCAATCGGAGCCGGGGATTTTTTGGTCAAGGCGGTCTTCTGGGAGACTGGTGATTGCAGTTGCGAATCGTTCGTGGGCGGCGCGGACTCGGGATTCGAGGTCGGTGAGAGATTGTTCAGCGGGAGCTCGTTCTTTAAGTTTAGGTTGCCAGTATTCCCAGCTGAGTTTGGTTGAGTTATTTGTTTCGAGGACTTCGGCGAACATATTGTAGGCTTCGCTGATTTCGTGGAGGAAGTCGCGGGTCGATCGGGTTTCTGGGGTAGGCGAGTAGGCGAGTTTGTCTTCGGGCATTTTTTTGATGTTGTCAAAGAGCCAGTCTACGGAGCGGTTCGTGAGTTCGAGGATAGTTGGGATGTGGAGGGTTTGCGGCACTTGGAGTTGATACCCGAAATTTTTCGGCTTGGTTTCATGGTTTGTGTTGAGTTTTCTTAGTCTGGAGGAATGATATTTCTCTTTTTCTTGGTGATTCGTAGGTGTCACCCCGTTCGGGGCAGACGAGTCCCGAGTTATCGGGACGAGGAGGGATTGGCCTTGGGCCGGACGGGGTGAGTATTTTCATTTTAGAATTAGTTGGCGTTTAGTGGGATAATTGAGTTATGTTGATGGCGGCCTTGGGCGTAAGTCTGGTGAATGCGGATTTTGATTGGGAGTTAACCTGTGAGAAGACGAATTGGCTTAGAACTGGTCGCTATGAAGAGGCTTACCGATTTTGCGAACAGCTGAGTTTGCTTCCAAATGTTCAAATGTTTCCGATTGGTGATTCTCCTGAAGGTCGACCAATGGTCGTGATGATTCTGAGTACAGATAGTGAAGTATTGAATCCGGTCAAACGCAAAAAGCCGCTTCTATTTATAAACAACGGGATTCACAGTGGTGAGATTGAGGGGAAGGATGCAGATTTGATTTTGGCTCGGCGCATGATGCAGCCGGATGGAGCACCGGATAGCGATCCGAATTGGAGCGGATTGCTCGATAAAGCTAGCCTTGCGTTTATTCCCGTTTTTAGCGTAGATGCTCATGATCGGATGTCGCGCTATAACCGCGCGAATCAGAATGGGCCGGAGGAAATGGGTTGGCGAGTGACGGGTGAGAATTTCAATTTAAATCGGGATTGGGTGAAAGCTGATGCATTGGAAATGCAGAACCTGCTCAATTTTGCTAACTCCTTGGAACCAGATTTTTATATTGATAACCACACAACGGATGGCGGGGATTGGCAGTATGTGGCTCAGTATGATGTACCGATGTTGCCGACAATGCCATCTGCGACGGTTGACATATCGAAGAAATTTGTGAGTGAGGTTATGCCACTTGCTGATAAAGCAGGCTTTTTGACAGCCCCCTATTTCGGCAATTTTGATGAGCGGCGACCGGAACGGGGCATCACTCTGAGCCCATTTGGGCCGCGCTATTCAACGGGATATTGGTCTTCGAGAAATCGCCCTTCGATGTTGGTGGAAACGCACGTTTTGAAGCCTTATAAAGATCGATTGTTTGCGACCTTAGAATTGAATCGACTGACTTTAGACTGGATGGGTAAGAATGGAAGTTTGCTTCGCACTCGCAACAACTATGCGGATATTGATTCGATGGGTTTGAAGGAAGGTGATGATTTGGTTTTGTCGGCAAGAAATTCTGGCAAATCACGGCCCTTTATATTTAAGGGATTAAGGTTTGAGCCATACAAAAGCGATGTGAGCGGAAGCGAGATTCCGCACTGGACTCGGGAGAAAGTTGATTATCCGACGGTGATTCGAGATCAGTTTGAGGCGAATTTGGTGGTTAAGGCTCCGGCGGGGTGGCTTGTTCCTTCGAATCTGCGTGATGTGACGAGCCGGTTAAAGTTGCATCGGATTGAGATGATTCCGGTTTCTGCTGATGTTGTTGGTACAAAGATCAAACTGCCGGTGCAAAAGTTTGTTGACTACAAGTTTGGGACGGAAACATTTGAAGGTCGCATGATGCCTCGGTTCAAGTTGGTATCGGCGGAGCGGGAAGTGGCGATTCCTGCGGGGAGTATGGTGGTTCCGATTGGCCAACGCCTTGGTCGTTTGGCGGCGCAACTTTTGGAAGCCGAGGCGGGGGATAGTTTTGCGGCATGGGGGTTCTTTAACGGATTTATGGAGCAGAAGGAGTATGCGGAGGCTTATGCGATGGAGCCGTTTGCTAAGAAGATGCTTGAGGATCCGACGATTAAGGCGGCGTTTGAGGAGGCGATGAAGGATCCGACGTTTGCGGGAAATCCGGGGGCACGCTTGAATTGGTTTTTTGAACGGAGCCCTTACTATGACTCGCGGCTTGGGATTAATCCGGTGATTCGGCTGACGGGTGCGGACATGGCAAAGATTGTGAAGTGATCGCTGGTTTGCAAAGACGAAACACTCGTCGTGACTTTTGAGGATTTTAAGACTCCGAATGAAATGAGAGTTCAAATCACAGGGGTGGTTAGATGAGTAGTGATAATGTGGAACAACTTAGGCAGAGGGTGGCGAATCTTGCTGATTTGCCACCCGTTTTTTGTTGCACCGGGAAAAATATCTGGTTGATTTAGGTTATTGGGTGAAAAACCTCATAAATCCCCTAAGTTTCTGGTTTAGGATTCCCGACATAAATACCGGGTCAGCACGACCAAAGAAGGAAATTGAATGTACGAGCAGTACTGGGGATTGAATGAAGCGCCGTTCACGTTAACGCCGGATCCACGCTTTTTGTATATGAGTCGAGCGCATGAAGATGCCTTGATGATGTTACATTACGCGATTGCACGGAATAAAGGAGCGGCGATGCTTTGTGGTGAGATTGGTTTGGGTAAGACCACAATTTCGCGCAAATTGTTAGAGATGCTTGATCCGGTTGAGTACCGGATTGTCTTAATTGTTAATCCAATTTTGACTCCGACA
>JBJXDW010000021.1:0-20529 GCA_046154445.1 Fimbriimonadaceae bacterium
CAGTGGAGAACTCGATCCGGTTCGATTGTTTGGGTAGGTGCATGGGTTGCAAGAAAGGCATGAAAGTCCAGTTCCTCGATCTGGGCCTCACTGACTGGAACACTTTCTTCAAACCCACAATAGGGGCACTTCATATGAGGTGTGCCGGGCGCATATTCAAGTTGCGCCCCACATTGCCCGCAAGGATAACGCTGATCAGCCATTTTTGATTGCGAGAATTTAGCCCATCGGAGGTGCCGGGGGAGGAGGTGGTGTGCCGCCAAACATCTCTTTGACTCCATCAATTGTGGAGGCGGGTTGCCAATTTGCCATGCCGTTCATCCAGACCATAGAATCTGGTTGAATTCGTCCTTCCTTGATATAGTCTGCTACTTGCTCCATCGAGTAAGGGCCAAACTGTTGACCGTTAACGGTGAGGTGCAATTGCGGGCCAGTCGGGGTTGGTGGCGGTGGAGCCGCTCCCGCGCCGCCGGGTGGTGGTGGAGCAACTGGAGCGGCTGCCGGAGGTGGTTGCATCATTCCGCCCATTTGTTGACCCATCATCATTCCGGCCGCCATCTGCGCACCAACCCCACCCATTCCGCCAGGGTTTTCCGCCCCTTTCACCATTGCATCAGCCGCTTGGAATTTCATGTAGTTATCTAAGTTGCCAACTGCCCCCATTTTGCTCCGCGTATCAATCGCTTGCTCAACTTCCGGTGGAACCGAAACGTTCTCGACCATCAAATCTATGAGTTCTAACCCAAGAGCTTCAATTTTTGGCGACATGAGCTTGGTGAGGGATTCACCCATGTCGTCGTATTGACTGTAAAGGTCGAGCACAGGCATTTGGGTCTGCGCAATTGCTTCAGCGAAGCCACTGACAATGTAATTGCGAACTTGGTTCGTGATCTCTTCAGTCGTGAACTGCCAGTTCGTGCCTACAACTTCTTGCATAAAGACTTTTGCGTCTTTAATACGAAGGGCATAAGTTCCGAAAGCCCGAACCCGCACCATGCCGAAATCAGCGTCCCTCATCATAATTGGGTTCATCGTCCCCCATTTTTGATCGTTAAATCTTTTGGTGTTGACAAAATAGACTTCACTCTTAAATGGGGAGTTAAAGCCGTATTTCCACCCCTTTAAGGTGCTCAGGAGTGGCATATTGGAAGTTTCTAGGGTGTACATTCCCGGCACAAACACGTCGGCAAACTGGCCCTCATCAACAAAAACGGCAACTTGACTTTCTCGTACGGTCAGCTTTGCGCCGTACTTGATTTCGTTCCCGTGTCGTTCAAACCGGTAAACCATCGTATCGGTGGATTCATCCGTCCACTCGATAATGTCAATAAACTCGCCTTTGATCTTGTCAAAAATTCCCATTTCTCAGTTGTGCCTCAGCTTCACCTTAGTATACGCAGTTCCTGCACTTTGCGCTTCAAGATTAATGATCCACTTGATAAATTGAATTCAGATGCTATGAGAATTTATAATAATTAAGTCCGAAGATTAGAAATATGAAGTAATTAGTCCTACAAGACTTAATAATAGTCCTATTTGGCTTGTGAGGAATTAATTTCTGCTGTAAAGTTAATTTAACGGAAACAGGTGACCCCGGCCAGAGTAAGCGACCGCAAGCGCTGAAAGCAATTATTGGCCAGCAGGGACCGCAGGGGTCACCAACGTCCGCAAATTTGAGGGATACTTGAGAGCATATGCGCGACTTCGAACCAGCAATCATCATTCCAATCTTGATTTTCATGATCCCCATCGTTGCGATTCTCACGAGTCACCAACAAAAGATGGCCAAACTCATTCAAGGTGGACAGCAGGATAATCAAGTGAGTGGGGCAATCATGCATGAATTGCAATCATTGCGTGCTGAAGTTGCAAATCTCCGAGAAGTCGTCAATCACCAGGCACTTGCCGTTGATGATCTTCGATCGTACCCACGCCCCAGTGTGCCCGACCGTCTTACGCAAGAAAATTAAGATATGGATTCTGACGCAATTGTAGCAGTAGTCTTTTTTTCATGTGCCAGCGTCGTTACGCTGGTCTCAATTTTAGTTCTCAATGTGAGGAAGGCTATTGAGGCTCGCCATCGATCACCGCAAGTTAACAATGATGAAGTGAACGCCCTTCGCCACGAGGTCGCGCATCTTCATGAAAAAATGAACGACATTCTCTTGCAATTAGAATTTAACAAGACTCGTCAGCCATCGGAAATCAGCGATCGAATCAGCCCGCCAGAATTCAATAAGCATTAAGCTTCTAGGAAGCTTCGAATATCTTCGCCGCCAACTGCTGGCTCTCCAAACGCGACATTGTCGAGTTTGCCCTCTTTCATCCACACTTCAAGTTCGTCGACAAGCGAGAATAGGTGGTCAAAGCTATCGACCACAAACAGCAGTGGCTGGTATGTATCGATTTCGAAATATTGATTGACGACCCATTCTAGTTGAACCGGGTAGCGCTGGACATCCGGCGACTTAATTGAGTGCTCAAGTTCGCCATAGCTACTAAGGAGCCCGCTTCCGTAAGCTTTTGTTGTCCCGGTTGATTGATCGCGCATCAAGCCGAACTCAATAGTGAACCAGAAAAAGCGCGCCATTGCCTTGATGATGCTGTTTACTTTTCGGTTCTGAACTTCCTTATCCTTGATTTCTTTACCGATCATCGCAGCGGTGTTGGCACATTCACCAAACCGCACAAGTGTCTCAGCAAATGCTTTATCTGTGTGCATTGGAACGTGTCCGGCAATGTCATGGAAAATATCAGGCTCGGGTAAGTAGTCTAGTTTTTCTGCCATGCGCATGGTGATTGTTGTGGGGAAATCGCGGTTCCGGAGACAATCAAAGAATTGAAACGCAGGGACGTAGCCACTCACAGGCTTGGCTTTGAAGCCCGTTAACGGGTGAAGAAATTTGTTGACATCTTCAAGTCGGGGGACTCGGTCTGGGTTAAGGCAGAGGTTTTGAATTCCTTTAAGGAAGTGCTCATTGGCATACTTTTCCCATTGAGGGAGCATCCGATGGTAAAGCTGCCTCCAAGTGTCGTGATTTTCTTCGGAATATAGACTATATGGTTGCTCAATATAAAGTTCGCCATTTTGTTTTGCTTGCTCAATAAATGGTGCTCGTGTGGTGGTCATGCCAATCCCAGGTGTAAAGTCAGCTTCGACTACGGTAGCCATAGCCCTATTGTACGAGAAAATATAAAAAGAAAAGCACCCAATCAATTCTGATAGGTGCAATTCGCCTACAAGGCAATTTCTCCAATTAGGAGATCAGTTCGACTTATCGTCCAGGCTGAGTATTTCCTTTGACTTCCTCGAGCCATTTTTGCTTTTGCTCATCCGTAGTTGGCAAGGCGTTGATTGCCCTTTCCTTCATCGGATAACTAAGCCCAGGATTATCTTTGATTAACTTGTACTGCTCTTCGGCAGGCATAGACTTGATTTTTTCAGTCGCATTATATGCTTCTGGCTCAGGCTCTCCACAACCGACCGCCACAAGCATCAACAAAGTCACTCCAATTCCTATTGCAATTTTTTTCATTTCTGTCATTTCTTGAGAAGTGGCAGGTCAATGTTTGACCTGCCACAATTAGCCGTAACGGTTTACTGAACCGAAGGACTTGCCCAGCTAAAGCCCCAGGCCTTGTAGTCCGTGCGAAGACCGTTTGTATCGGTGCATGTTTCTTTTTTGCAAGGATGCATTTTTGAAAACTTGTCAAATTTCGCGTGTGAGTCGAAATAAACAAAGTTTGATCCTTCCGAATAAAGACCCTTGAAGTTTGATCCCCAGAAGCTTGAGGTTGGGCTGCCGACCGAGTTACCGTTATCACAGACTCCATCAACACAACCACCTGGCCACTGCGTTCCGATGCTCGGGAAGGTGCTCCAGATAACAACTTTGCCGTTATCCGTAATTTTTCCTGCGGTGTTACTCAAGCCATTATCAACTTGCGCATCAGCTGCCGGATTCCACCAAGCACCTTTGCAGGTGATGCCCGATTCAAACGCAGCGATTCCAACTGAGTCGTTCCAAGCAAAGTCGAGCGGGAAGTAGACGTCATCGTAAAAGTTTGCCGGACCACGAGTGGATACTCCCGAGGATCCACAACCTGTGTTTGGATTTGTAATGAATCCAGGTGCTGCACCAGCAAACGGATTTTTGCCTTGCTTAAAGTTGTATGAACCTTCTTTAAATCGTGAACTATTGCTTTTCCAAACATCCTTGTTCTTTGCATACACGTTTACACGCGCTGCAATTGTATAGAACTCTGGCCAGAGATACTGGGGAGTTTGGTCGTCATAGTCTCCCATGTAAAGCTGAACGGCAGTTCCAATTTGTTTGCCATTCGAGAGGTCTTGAGTCTTCTTTGCGGCGACTTTTGCTTGCGCGAAGACAGGGAAGAGGATTGCCGCGAGAATTGCGATGATCGCAATAACTACGAGCAGTTCGATTAATGTAAATGCATTTCGTTTCATCGTTGAATTACCAATTGTTTTTGATCATGGCGAACCCCGAGAGGTTCACCTTGTTGTCCGGAAATCGCCAAAAGTGCCGATTTGCCAGGAATTCGAAGCCGGAGCCGAGCGTCTCCGGAAAAACGCAAGGTCTTTCCGGAAACGACGTCAACCAGCGATTTGGTTGAAGCCAATTTCAATCCACTCAAATCCAACTCAACTTCATGAGTCGCACTTGAGCGATTGAAACATGCGATCGCCACATCAGCACCTGCCTTGCGAGCAAATGCCGAAACCTGTTGTTTATCATCAGCGAACAACGGAATTGGTTCGCCGGTTTGCAAAGCCACGCTGGAATGGCGGGCCCTGATGAGCTTTTTGTAGAGATTAAGAGTTTGATTATCCGAGCTGTTGAGTTCCCATTGCATGCTAAGACGGTTTTCGGGGTCTTTTCCGCCGGTCATGCCGAGTTCATCGCCGTAGTAGATGCAGGGAACACCGGGCCAGGCAAAGAGAGCCACAGCACCCATCGCGCAAAGTTGATCATCCTCTTTAGCAATTGATTTGAAACGGGGAACATCGTGTGTGCTCAACGAATTGAGCATATTCGCGCTGACATCCGGGCTATACATCAGATAACTACGCATCAGTTCGTCAAGAAATTGTGAGCTTGATGTTGAGCCGACTGCAATATGGCTGAGGATCGCGCCGCGCAAAGGGTAGTTCATCACAGAATCCCATTGATCGCCTTTGAGCCATGGAAGGCTATCTGTCCAATTCTCTCCAATGATCCAGGTATCTGGGTTATTCGATTTAATGTGATTCCGAAACTCTCGCCAAAAAGGCATTGGAACTTCGTTGGCAACGTCGAGTCTCCAGCCCGCGATTTCAGCTTCTTTGTCCCAATAATCAACAACATCGAAAATGTACTGTTTGGTCGCCGGATTCATGACGTTGAGCTTCGGCAATGATGCGTGCCCAGCCCATGCTTCGTACGGAGGATCTGCTTTGGGCACAACTGGGAAGGACTTGATCGTGTACCAATCTAAAGTTGTGGCCGACTTACCTTTGTCTCGAATCTCTTTGAATGGTGCGAAGTCAACCGAACTGTGGTTAAAAACCCCATCTAAAACAACGTCAATACCTTTGGATTTGAGAAGCTTAGTAAGTACAACAAACTCGTCATTTGTACCAAACCGAGGATCAATTTGCAAATAGTCGGTCGTTTCATATCCATGGTTACTTGGACCTTTGAATAGCGGGTTAAAGTAGATGCCAGAAATACCAAGATCTGTCAGATAGGACAATTTTTTCGATATACCAGCGATGTCGCCACCCATAAAATTGGAGTAAGTTGGCTTTGAACCCCAGGGTTCAACTCCAGCCGGGTCATTTGAGTGATCGCCATTTGAAAACCGATCGGGGAAAATCTGATAAAAAACTGCGGATTTGGGCCAACCGGGAACACTCGCTTCCGCAAAAGTAGATGCATCCACATCTGTGCGATTGATTTGTTGTGTGTTCGAATCATCTGAGAATATGATTGAGTAGGAAAAATTATTCGGATTTGCCAATTGAATTGTTGCACTAAAAACATCATAGTTGTCGTCGCCAGCAACCCGTTTCATGGTCACCGACTCTGAACCTATTCTGAGTTGGACAGTATTGACGTCGTTTTTCCGGGTTCTGGCAAGAAATCTCGCCTGACCAGTTCTCGAAGTAAAAACAAGGTCACCGGTTTCTGCATGATGAGATAATGCACTTTCGGTTATGAGTCCGTCTCCAAGCTTTGATAATTTCGAAAAATCTGGGGGCACAATTGATAGAAAAGTATTGACATTTCCATGACCGTCATCACGACTGTCGCCACTTGGATCAGTTACCCAACTTTGCCCATTGACGACAAATTTATACTGATAATTGCCGATGGCCAGTGACTTAGTGAGTTTCCAAGTCTTTCCATCGGTCGCCCGGATCATCGGGTCGGCGTCTTTATTCCAGTTATTAAACGTACCTGCGACGCTTACAGACTTGGCAGATGAAGCCATGTATACGAATTCATGGTTAAAGTGCTGTTGTTGCGCAAGCGCAATCGTCAATAGAAATGTTGTCAACTGAGATGAGCTCTCCTTCTTGACGAGCCTCGAACAATCAGTTCAGCCGGTGCAACATAGCGGCTCGGTGGTACTGCATCTTTCGATTCGACGAGCAAAATCAGCTTTTTGACGGCCTCTTGAATGAGAATTGGAAGATTCATATTCACAGAAGTCAATCCGGAAGGAATCAATTGACAAATTGTTGAGTCATTAAATGAGGCCATAGCAAGGTCTTGCGGGATTGTGAGGCCAGCTTGAATGGCAGCTCGAAGGACGCCAGTTGCCATAAAGTCATCCATGGCGAGCAATGCTTCCGGCATAGTCATCCTGTCTGTTAATGCAACTGTTCGAGAGTAAGCGGCCTCATGGCCAAAATCAGACGGAACGACTCGGGGAACAAGTGAGTGCTCCCGCATGGCCATTTCATAGCCAGTGATTCGATCTTCGCAAACTGTAAGCCCTCGTGGACCCGAAAGAAAAACGATATCTTTGTTACCTTGCTCTATCAAGTGCAAGGTAGCCATCCGAGAGGCAAGTACGTTATCATTGTCAACGCTGTGCCAAGCGGCGATTTTGGGGTTACCGATAACCACAAATGGAAAGTTGTCCCTATCGAGTCGCTGTAGCCGTGCATCGTCGGACTCAGGTTCAACGAGAAGTAGTCCATCTACTCGTCGAGTGCGTAGCATCTCATCATATACTTTGCTCTGGTGATCAGGGGAATGGGCAATATCAAAGCACAAATGGTAAGGCGTTTTTGAAAGGGCTTGAGTGATAGCCGTAATCAGTGAGGAAACAAATGGATCATCAGCGGCGTCGTTGCGTTCTCGCTTAAGAACAATGCCAATCAACTCAGTACGCTTCTTTCTGAGAGATTGAGCTCGGACGTCCGGCCTGTAATTTGATTCTTCCATAACACCCAGAACACGTGATCGTGTTTCGGGTTCAACACGGGTATCGCCAGCAAGCACTCGGCTAACCGTTGCTTGACTCACCGCGGCAATGCGGGCAATATCTTGTTGAGTGACTCTCATTTCGCGTACTCTTCATCGAGACGATTCAGCCATGATTACGTATTCACAGCTTCCAGAATAATAACACAATAATTTCCGATTTGTTGTGAATAATTACTGGGAATATTAATTTCTTGCCAATTTGAACCTAAAGGTTTGAATTAATTTCCCGCCCAGCCAATTTGTCGAATAGGATCAGGGCAATTCCTACCACGATAGGGATAATCAAAACTGCACGGTAGAGAAGTTCGGATCTTGATCCAAGTAGATTCAATTGAACAAAGAGCGAATCATTTAAAAGCTGCAACCCCAACACACCAAGAACGAGTCCAATAAGGAGAGGAACATAAGCCATCCACTTCATAACTGTGTTTCCTTTCTTTTTGCCGAAGAAAAACAGAGCCACCGCAAGAATAGACGGGATAAGCGCAAAGATCATCGGCGTGGCGCGGTCAAATATTTGGAAAAGGTCAGCAATTGATTCGTTCATCGTTCTTAGGAAACATATTAGCGCAAGATTCAAGCCGATTTGAAGGATCATAAATAAAAAGTAGCTCGCCAAAGCGAGCTACTAAATTTTTCCAACTCAATTTACAGGTCGTATCTTCCGCTTCCGCCGGAATCATTACCACCCTGAGCAATGCGCTTGACAAAGCTAATCAGCTCGCGAGGGTTGAATGGCTTGGTCAGGTACATATCTGCACCGTAGTGATAACCTTCAAAGACGTCCTTATCCTGAGCCTTGGCCGTCAACATGATTACCGGGAGGTTTTCTGTCTTGGGATCCTTGCGGAGTGCCTTTAGCACTTCAAAGCCATCCATATAGGGCATCATGACGTCAAGAACGAGCATATCGGGCTTCTCAGCCGTTACTTTCTCAAGTCCGTCTTTGCCATCATAGGCCGTGACCACTGTAAATCCTTCGCGCTCCAGGTTTACCTGGATCAATCGTACAATGTGTCGTTCATCGTCGCAGACCAAAATCTTCATCGGAGGCATAAAGTCGTCACCACTCTCTCTGGAGCAAGATGAATCCTACCCCAACATTCCTATAGATTCTATCCCAATTGCGAATGTTCGTACGGTTTAGGCCGATGGGCCGGAATTCTTTTCTCATTATCGGTAATTCGTGAACTTGACTGAGTAGGGAAGATCGAGTGCCTTGACAAACGCCATCACTTTTTGCAAGTCATCTTTACTCTTCGCGCTGACTCGAACTTGCTCACCTTGAACTTGGGCATTTACCTTGAATTTTTCATCTTTGATTTTCTTGCTCAACGATTTGGCTTCATCCATTTCCATAGCCATTTTGAATTTGACATCCTGCTTGACAGTTGTTCCTTTCGCCGGCTCAATCGTGCCGTAGGTAATCATTTTTGCACTCACCTCTCGCTTGACGAGCTTACTGAAAAGAATGTCTCGAACTTGACTCAAACGAAAATCATCTTCCGCCGTTAAGATAAGGTCATCACCGGATTCTTCGATCGCCGCCGCAGAGCCCTTAAAGTCATAACGGTTTGAGAGTTCTTTAACCGCTTGATTGAAGGCATTTTTGACCTCCATTTTGTCGACTTCACTTACGATATCAAATGAAAATTCACTTGCCATTTCTTTATCCTACTTATTCTCCATGCGAGATGCGATGAACTGGGTCAACAGGCGCACTCCCCAACCGCTCGGCCCTTCAATTGTGTATTCGTCAGCTTTGGTGTGCGAAAGGCCGGCCATGTCAATATGGGCATAGGGAATCTCTGGCCTACAGAAGAAAGTAAGGAATCCTGCTGCTGCGCTCGCTGCCCCAGCTGGCTTTAAGTTGCTATTGACAACATCGCTCACCGTTCCATTCATCATGTCCCGATACGAATCGTTCACAGGGAGTCGCCAAAGTTCTTCACCACTGAGTTTCCCGGCAAGTGACACTTCATCTACAATCGCATCGTTTTCACCAAATAGTGCTGAAAAAACCCCTCCTAGTGCGCCATGAGCGGCTCCGGTTAAGGTTGCAATATCAACAATGCAGTCTGGATTTTCAAGGTCACACGCCCAGCAAAGTCCATCTGCTAGAACCAGGCGCCCTTCAGCATCAGTGTTTGTTACTTCAACCGTCACGCCGTTCCGATAAGTGATCACATCGTCTGGCCTATAACCAGTTGAGCTGATGGAATTTTCAGCGGCGACGAGCAATGCAACAACCGGGAAGTCGGGCTTGACCACTTCTGCGACGGCCTGCATGGTTCCAAGAACCGCGCAACCACCTGACTTATCGTATTTCATGCCTGGCATTCCCGTTTTAGACTTGATCGAAAGTCCACCGGTATCAAATGTAATTGTTTTTCCAATCAAAACAATCGGCTTTTGGCCATCTTTGCCTTCAGGCATCCATTCGATCCTGATCATGCATGGTGGGCTATTGCTCCCCTTGCCAACGTTTATGTGCCCTATCATTCGTTCTTTTTCAAGTTCTTCGCCTTTGATCACCCGGACACTGAGTCCAGTTGTTCGACTAGCTAGTTCTTCGGCTTGTGCTGCCATCCAATAGGGATTAGCAATATTGGGTGGAGTGTTCACAAGGCGACGAGTGAAGTTAACTGCTTTGCCAATTCCTAGTCCGCGGCCAAGACCCTTGTCAAATTCTTCATCGAGGGCCTTGATTTTTAGGTTTTGAAGTGGATCCGCCTCAGTTCGCGAACCGGGCATCTGGCGAGCAGAGCAAGCCGTTAACTCAATCGCAACTCCGAATGCTTGTCCAAAAGTCTGGCTGTTTGCGGCTGGATCAACTGATATCTGAGCAACTTCGATTTCGCATTCATCAATATGTTGTGCAAGTTTAAGTCCGGCTTTGCGCATTCCTTCGACGGAGAAGTCTGCTTGAGCTCCGAGCCCCAAAATGATGATTCGTGGCCCCGCACTCGGAAATGCCTCAACGATTTGCCCCCGTTTGCCCTTAAATTCAGGACGCCGCATTGCCATCTTGGCTTCATCAGGCAGTGAAAGTGCTGGCTCCCCGTCTTGGACTACGCAATAAATCAGGGCCTCGGGATGAGGGTGGGAGATGTGCTCGACGGACGTGAACATACTCTGTTCTTTTACCTAAAGAGATAGACTGATTGTTGATGAAAGCCCATACCGACTACCTTTGGTTCAACACCACCGAGGCAGAAGAATTTGTCCGTATAACTGATGAAGTCGCCGAAATTGTGTTCAAATCGGAGATTCAGGATGGATTTGTTCTTGTAAGCGCAATGCACATTACAGCCGCCGTATACGTCAACGACTGGGAAGGTGGACTCATTGCTGATATCCACGAATGGCTTGATCACCTTGCGCCTAAAGGGGATTATCGTCACCATCAAACGGGCGAAGATAACGGCGAGGCTCATCTCAAAAATCTCATCATGCACCACCAAGTCATGATTCCAATAACCAAGGGTCAACTCGATCTCGGCCCTTGGCAACAGATTTTTTATGCAGAATTTGATGGTCAAAGACGTAAGCGAGTTATCGTTAAAGCGCTGGGTATCTGAAAGATTCAGAAATTGTGAGGCGTAAACTAAAATCATGCTCAAGATCGGCGACCAATTTCCCAGCTTTTCGCTCCCAAACCAAAATGGTGACTTAGTCGAATCCTCTGCCCTCAAAGGCAAACGATACGTTATCTACTTCTATCCAAAAGACGATACAAGTGGATGCACTACCGAAGCCTGTGAGTTCACTGGATTCACAAAAGACTTTGGAGACACACTCATCTACGGCGTCAGCCCCGATGGCGTCAAGTCGCACAAAAAGTTTGCTGATAAACGAGAGATTGGCTTCGACCTTCTCGCCGACGAAGAGAAAACTCTCATTTCTGCATGCGGCCTCTGGGTCGAGAAATCAATGTACGGCAAAAAATATATGGGTGTTGAGCGAACAACATTTCTGGTCGATGAGGCGGGCGTAGTGAAAGAAGTTTGGGCGAAAGTCAAACCTGCTGGACATGCCGCCGATGTTTTAAAGTCAGTTAGTCAAGGCTAGGCTTAAGATAAACGGGGTTTCCGTCTGGATCGCGGGTTGTTGCAAACGTGACTCCGGGATGTGGATTCTCGATCTCGCCAAAGCCTGCTCCTAAACCATTCAATTTCTCCCTCAACGCAACAATCTCATCTGTGATGAGCGTGATGCCACTACGATTGTGAGATTGTTCACCGCTTCCACCCGGATGAATTGCCAGCGAAGTTCCGCCCAAATCAAAGGTCACCCAATAGTCTCCTCCGTCGTAAGTAACGGGCAGCCCGAGCTGATTTCCATAGAACGCACGCGATTCCGCCATGCTTTTAACGTACAAAACGATTTCTGCGCCAACGATTTTCATAACAAAAAGTATAGACTAACCGAATGCTGATTCCGCTTTGCGCGCTAACCTTGGCTAAAATGATTGATTGGAACGCACTTGAGCAAAGCATTGACTTTAAAGATCCCGGACCAAACAAAGTTCTTTGGGTTGACTCACCTAATTTTGGGCAGCGCCCTGATGACGCGATCATCGACACAATCGTTCTTCATCACACCGCTGGGCCAACACTTGCCGGAACTGTCAAGTGGTTCACAATGCCCGAAAGTCAAGTGAGCGCCCATTTCACAGTCGGTAAAGACGGCTCAATTGTGCAAATGGTGAGTTGCCTGAACCGAGCGTGGCACGCCGGAAACAGTATTGACTATAAGGCCCGGAAGAACGTCAACGATTTCTCAATTGGTATTGAAATCGTTAATATTGGTGATGGGAAAGATCCCTATCCTGAAGCGCAAATCAGAGCCGTGGAACTTCTCTGCGAAGTTCTCGTTGAGTTTTATCCCATAAGACAAATCACAAGTCATGAATTTATCGCCGAGCCAGAGGGCCGTAAGAACGACCCAATTGACTTTCCATGGAATCGATTCGAGAAGATTGGAGTCCCGCTCGTTTACGGTCGCAAGTCGGAGCGGCACGGCGGTCAGGGGTAAAACCTGATCAACCCATGGCGAGTCGTCTCAAAGTAAAACGGTGCGAACAATTTGTCGGCACAATTCGCCCTCCATCGGATAAATCGCTGACCCACCGTGCTTACATGTTCGCGGCGTTGGCAAAACCAGGCGATTACGAACCAATCACCCACGTCGACGGACCGGGAGCGGTTTTTGGTCTTGAGGTTCCAGCGAGTTCAACTTCGATCATCAATCATCCGCTCAATGGAGAGGATTGCGAATCGACTCTGGGTTGTCTCGCGACACTCGGTGCATCGATCGACCGAATCAGTGAGACGCAAGTGCAAATCACTCCGCCACACGAATGGGTAACTGACCCGGTCCAGCTAGATTGCGGTAACAGCGGGACAACAATGCGTCTGATGAGCGGCATTCTTGCCGGAATTTCCGGAGTACAGGCAACTCTTGTTGGAGACGAGAGCCTCTCAAAACGACCGATGGGTAGGGTAAGCCAACCGCTGACTCTGATGGGAGCCGATATCACCGGCGACACGGCACCCGTACGGATTAACGGTCGGCAACTAAAAGGCATCGGATATGAAACGCCAGTTGCTAGTGCCCAAATCAAAAGCGCAATACTCCTAGCTGCTCTCAAGGCGATTGGAACAACGACCGTATTCGAACCAGAACTGAGTCGCGATCATACTGAGCGGATGTTCACCGCCCTCGGAGTTAAAATGAATAGGAAAGGTTCAACCGTTTCTATCGTGGGCGGGCAGGCTTGGGGCGGTTTTGAATTCACCGTTCCTGGCGACATTAGTAGTGCGGCGTTTTTTATTGTTGCTGCTTTGCTTCATCCGCTCTCAGATATTTCATTCACACATTTAGGAATCAATCCAACACGAACGGGAATACTTGGTGTGCTTGATCAGATGGAGGTTGAATACATCGCGTTCAATGCTTCCGAGGAACTTGGTGAGCCCGTCGCTAATTTGCAGGTCAAAACCCCACAAGCATTGAAGCCATTCGTAATCGAAGGGGCACTTGTTCCAAAGCTGATTGACGAAATCCCCGTTCTCGCCGTACTCGCAACCCAATGTAACGGGACCAGCATTATTCGTGACGCTAAAGAGCTGCGCGTCAAAGAAACCGACCGCATCGAAGTTGTGACTCGTTATCTTTCGGCGATGGGTGCAAACGTCGAGGCAACCGTAGACGGGATGATCATTCACGGGCCAACTCCACTCCGTGGCGCATTAATAGACAGCTCTGGTGACCACCGAATTGGAATGTGCTTTGCAATCGCCGGATCAATAGCGAGCGGAGAAACAATAATCGAAAACGCCGACTCAATCAATACGAGCTATCCACAGTTTCTCGACCACTTTGAGCATCTTTCGGGTTCAAAAGTTGAGGTCATGCAATGATCATAGCTATTGATGGCCCGGCTGGATCTGGAAAGTCAACTGTTGCCAAACTGCTGGCTCAGGATCTTGAGCTCGAACTCCTCGATACGGGTGCGATGTACCGAGCATTTGCAATCGCAGCTATGCGCGAGGGTATCGGTGAGGACGACCCTCAACTTGTCGAAAATTTGATCCCGCAGATCACCATCGGATTCACCGAAGATAATCCAAAGCACGTTAAATTGAACGGAGAAGATATTTCCGACCAAATCCGCTCCCTCGAAGTTTCCCAGCTTGCGAGCCAACTGAGTGCAATATCATGCGTTCGCCGTGCGATGGTCGCAAGCCAACAATCCATTATCAAGAGTGGTCGATGGGTGCTTGAAGGTCGCGATGTTACGACGGTCGTTGCTCCGCAAGCCAATCTTAAAATATTCTTGACCGCCAGCATTGAAGAACGAGCGCGCCGCCGGTGGCTGGAGATGAAAGATATGACTTCGCCTCCAACTTTGCAGGCTGTGGTGAAAGAAGTGGTCGAGCGTGACCACCGGGATTACACCCGGGCCGATAGCCCGCTTATGCTCGCTGAAGACGCGCTGATCATAGAAACATTCAACCTTTTGCCCGAAGAAATTGTTAGAAAGATCGGAATCCTTGCCCAGTAATTCTACGAGCGTGGACAACCTCTGGAAATGTTTCGCTAAAAGTCGCAAATCGTCAGTATTATTAGATTCCTTCAATGGCAGTCAAGAGTCGATTTTCCACGATGGACGATTACGTCCCGCCCCAAAGCACCGAAGCTGAAATGTCAGCCCTCGGCGCGATGCTCCTTTCCGAGCGGGCCGCGATGGAAGTCGTCGAAATCCTCAACGAAGACGATTTTTATGTGCCCGCGCACCGTGAAATTTTTAAAGCTGCTTTCCAACTCCTGCGCAATTCAAAAGCAATTGATCTTGTCACTCTACGCGATGAACTCACCGTCAGAGGAAAACTCGACGACGTCGGCGGGATTGAATACCTTGTTCAAATTGCTGAAACTGTCCCCAGCGCGGCGAATGCAACTTACTATGCCGGGATCGTTCAAGACAAATCCACACTTCGCAATCTTGAACGTGCAGGACATGAAATCATCAAACTCGCTCGTGAGTCTGATCAATCCGCCGATGAAAAAGTCGACACCGCTGAAGGAACAATATTTGAAGTTGGCCGTAAGCGGATGGGCAAGTACTTTGTCCCCGTACGTTCGTTGGCAAAAGAGTTTTTTGTCGATGTTGATAACCTTCTTGAGACTGGTGAACCCGCTCTCGGAACCCTAAGCGGTTATGGGGACCTCGACCGTGTCACTACTGGTTTTTATGGCGGTGACCTCGTGATCGTTGCTTGTCGCCCGGCAATGGGAAAAACCTCTCTTGCGATGAACATCGCGGTCAATGTTGCCCGGGCCGAGGAAGGCGCTGTTGCCGTATTCAATCTGGAAATGAGCGGCAAGCAACTTGTTCGCAGAATGATAGCAACTCTCGCCCAAGTGCCAATGGGGGCGCTCAAACAAACGAACCTTCACCCGAACGACTATCAAAAGCTCGCCGACGCATGCGACGACATGTATAACTTGCCAATCTACATAGACGATACATCCGATGTTTCGCCCCTTGAAATGCGAGGGAAGTGCCGCCGACTTAAAGCCGAACATGGACTCAGTCTTGTTGTAGTCGATTACCTGCAATTGATGCGCGGTTCTAAGAAAACCGAAAATCGCACGCAAGAAATCTCTGAAATTGCCCGAAGTCTCAAGGTTCTTGCAAAAGAACTTGATGTGCCGGTCATCGCGCTCAGTCAGTTGAACCGGGGGGTCGAATCTCGTGAAGATAAACGGCCGATGCTGAGTGACATCCGGGAATCGGGATCAATCGAAGCCGACGCTGATATGGTGATGTTTATTTACCGTCAAGAGTATTACCGCCGCAAAGAAGCAGGCAAAGAACAAGAGTTCAACCCTAATGCCGCCGAAGTAGCCGAACTCATCATCGGGAAGCACCGGAACGGTCCTACCGGAACTGTACTCCTGGGTTTTCAGCCTGCCTACACTCGATTCACATTGCTTGATGAACAAAGTAAGGACGAATACCACCGCGCCAGTCGCAACCAAGGCGGTAGTGGAGATGACTAGTGGCTAAGCCGATCGGCGTACCGCAGAAATCTGACAAAGACGCAAGATGAGTTGCTCGATTGTTTCCTCGGAATCGACGCCAAGTGATTGACCCGTGATCAACGCGCTTGCCTCCCGCAATGCCAACTGGCATTCCAGGATTTGGGTGAAGCTCAGCCTTTGGGCGTTCTCAATCGCCTTTCGCCGTGGAAAGTCTTTCATTTTCGACAATCCCCCTTTTTCTGGTTCCCATCCTTGCGGATTTTTTTCAATAAATCCCCGGGCTTGCCAGATGTTTCTAAGTTGCATCGCTATAAAACCGATCAATTTGATCGCCTCGGTTTGGAAATCTCGCGTTTGGCCCCGAAGTTTTTGAAGTTGTGCGAGTGCCCGTCCGGCATCGCCTCGCCAGCAAGCATCACACATTTGGAAAATGTTGTGTTCTGGTTCAGCCGAGACGGAACGCTTAACATCTTCGACCGTGATTTCCTGTGCCGAGCCAACGTAAAGAATCAACTTTTCGAGTTCTTCTTCGGCTCGATCTGGGCGACCAGCCACCATCTCCATCAACACGTTCTGAGTTCGCGGGGCAAGCTTTTTCCCAGATGCCTTGACGAGATCCTGCAAATTTCGGCCTCCTTTTGCCGATTCTAGAGTGAAAACGAGAATGTGTCCGCCCATCGCTTTCACCGCCTTTCGCCAAGGCCCCGCCAGTCCGGCTTGTTTGCTGACATCATCGTCTTTGCGAACTTCGTCATCTGCAACCAAGATCAAAAGCGCAGACTCCGGCAGCGATTTGAGCTGGCTGAGCGTATTTTTGAGTTCTTCGTCATCCGGATTCACCCGCAAAACGTTGCGAACAACCACGCACCTGCGATCTGCTAGAAACGGAACTGTACTGGCCGCGCTAATCCATTCCCCAATGGATTTCTCGCTCGCCATGATCATCTCACGATCAAATGCGTCGTCATCGGCGAGATCGGCGGCTTGCAGTATTGCGTCAAGCGCTTTTTTACGCTCCGACGCAAAGTCACCCTCGATCAAAATCAAGCGATGCTTTAGTGCCCCAACCGCGTCAACTGTCATACCCAGCCCTTATTATGCGGTGCGTTTTGCGAAGCGAGCCGCGCGTTTGCGTTCTTTTTGGATAACTTTCGCTCGTTTTTCCAGATCGGAGAGTTGAGTTGCAATAGTTTGAAAATCGACGCCCTCTGATCCAGTTGCAGAATACATCGCTCGTTCAATCACTGGTAGCAAAGAATCTACATCGCTTTGAACTGGTGAAAGTTGCCCAGAATGGGCTTCGGCGTATTCACGGAGAGTTTGGCTAAATCGCTTCGGGTTGCCAACAACTCGTTCCATCGCCATTTGGAGCCGGTTGTGGGCGATTCGCAGAGGGCGATTCCCCGACGTGTTCTGTGTTAAGTTGCTAGAACGGGACTTCAAAAGCAAATAGATTCCTCCAAGCAATAGTCCGATGACGACTGAAGCAACAAGAGCAATGTTGTCGTTGAGCCACTCCTTAGCCTGAGTGAGAAAACTATTACTTTCAATCTTTGCATCGGTCGGCGTTATGTTCTCGGCACCTTCTGTCGCATCAAACGGAATCCAGCCATATCCTTGGAAGTAGACTTCGGCCCAACTATGACTATGCTTCTCAAGAATGTGATAGGTGCCGTCTGGTTGCCGCTGACTTGGCTCCATCAAATAGCCCGTCACGTAGCGTGTTGGAAAGCCAAGGCGACGTGCTTCAATCACAAATGCCGAGGCAAACAAGTCGCAATATCCGACTTTGGAGTCGTTAAGGAAATAGTCAACTGGGTCGCGATCTTTGGGAACCGCGGCTGTCTGGGTGTTATATTTGCATCTCTGCCCGATGAGGGTTTTTAGTTCGTAGAGTTGCTCATAATCTGACTTTCCGTATCTGTCAACAATGATTGGCTGAGTGGTTAACAGCTCGTTTGGCACTCGGGTATACATGCTCTGAGCATTTTGAGAGGTGCTACTGTCTGGGAACTTCGCGGACGACTTAATTTCCTCTTCTTTTGGCACTGATACAATTGTTTTGACTGCCGCTGAGCCAGATCCCGCTCGAAGAAAAATACTGCCCGTCGATGTTTCAATAGGATCAAAATTAATTTGTTCAATCTCTAAAACTTGCCCTGGCGTTGGTATTAGCCGTTCATTTGATTGAGCCGAAGCATAACTGTAAGGAAGAGGCTCCCCGTTTAGTTCTTCACCATAGCTGCCAAGAGCGGTTCCTCTTTTATACTGAAGTATCGATGCTCCTGGACTAAACAGATAGCTAGAATTCTGCGAACTAAGGATCGAAGAAGACCAGCCTCGCCTACTATATTGATCGTATGAAAATCGCCGGAGATACATCGGTCGGGGGATTTCGACCGTTGCAATCAGCCGATCACTCAGATTAACCGGCCCGCTCCCAATCGGCGCATCCGCCGCAGGTCCGCTAGAAGGCGTTGGTGGCCTAAAATTTTGTCGAATCTGAGAACCAACGTTGATTCGCACCGCGTCAGAGACTCCGCTCAACGATCCTTGAATAACTGGCGCTCCCAAAAAGCTAAACAAAATAATGGATCCTGCTGCGACGAAGGCATATTCCGGACCGGCAACCCACTTCCAAACGTCGCGATATAAGTACCGGCGATCGGCGCCGCCTTCTTCCGCCCACTGCACCATCGTACGCTGGTGAACTCGGGCATAGAGCAGCGCAATACAAAGAATCAAAGCACAAAACAAAAACAAGCCTGGTCGCCAAGTATCAATCGTGCCGACCAAACCGAAGAGAACAAGTGATGGGAGAGTTGTGAAGAGAAGCGTTGAATCTCGCCATGCAAACAACCCCCCAGCCACTAATATCACGAACATCATTGTTGCGGCGATCAGGGCAAACGGAAAACCATCATCAGGCAACATTGCATTAATGTCGCGCACTCTGAGGATTCCAAAAATAGCCGCACCAGCAAAAAGCCACCCATCAGCTTTGTGAGCGACGGTGTCCTCGACGACAAGACTCAAACCAAAACCCGCAATCCCCGCCAGGAGAACTCCAGCCGCAAGAGTCATTGGGAGTGTCGTGCCGGCGACACTCATTGCAACCGCGTAAACCCCCATTACTCCGCAAATTGTTGCGAGCAAATGGTCAAGCCAAAAGCGTTCAATCGGAATGCGCTTCATCGGATTTTCTCCTCTCGAGGCAAAAAGATCACCCGAGCACCAGATCGTTCAAGTCTTCCGATGTACTCGGGTTCTGATGCAGCTTTTGGTTTGGCAGAACGGGATTTTTTATCGATGTATTCGGAAGGGTCATATACCAAAACCGTGAACTGCACTCCGGGCCACCCAAGAAGTGAATCCGGCAATGCTTGATCTTGATCAGCAACAAAGAGAACAACGGTTTCTCCTTCGCGAAGTCGGCCCCGTAGAGCGAATAAGTCGTCGCTTAAACTAGTTTTGCTATTAGGTACCAAATCAGTAAGCAGGCTTCGAACAGATCGAATTCTTGCGTCTGGATGTTCATGGACAATTTGGTCGGCAGTCTCATGAACTGGGAACACGACGAGGGCACCCTTGTCGGCGTAGTCACTCGCTATAAAGAGGGAATGACTGCACATCGCCTCAAAGGTGCTTGTTTCCACGTCACCCCAATCCGTGCCTTCAGTTCGTTGCAGAATCAAGTTGATCGAAACCCCTGAACCCGTTTCAAATTCTTTAACCATCAACTTATCGCGCTTCGCCGATGATCGCCAGTGGATGTAACGTAGCGGATCGCCAAATGCGAATTCACGCACGCCCCTTGGATCAAGTCCGGCGCCCGCCGCCGCCCCGCTATCCAAATCACTCGCCCCCCAGCCAAGTAATGGTTGCAACTCAGCATTGACAGGTAGTGGTGTCGGATAAACCTCAAGCTCAACCTTGTCGGTGTGATAACTCTTTTCCAAAGAAACGAGGCCAACTGCATCGGTTCCCAGGACTGTCAATCTTTCCCAAACATAACGTCCTCGCCGGGTCGGAATAAATGTATATCGCGTACGGATTGGCTGATCAAAGCTCGGTGCGACAGGCAAACTATGCGTACGATTCTTGACAATCAGGCGACTAGGAAGATGATCCCTAATCGTGATCAAAGGTCTTTTGAGTTCGCGCTCGCTCCAAACAACAATTTCAACAGTTACCTGCTCACCCACTCTGACCGCGGGCGGGGCGTACCGTTCAAACCGCAAATATCGAACCGCGAGCCAAGCCTGCAAACGGGCCGCGCCAATCGTCACAATAATCGCTGTCGCCATGTAAAACAACATGGGCGAATACACGAGAATCGCCATGACCAGCAAAAACAATGCTGCCCACGTCATGGCGATTCCGGCGTAGCGCGTGATTCTCAAAAGGGGTTACACCGTCGCAGTAGATACATTTGGAGTGGGAACTGCACTCAATATCTGCGTAATGATGTCTG
>JBJXDW010000022.1:0-6727 GCA_046154445.1 Fimbriimonadaceae bacterium
AGCAATATTTTCCGGATCAGAGAGTGATTCGTATTCGACCGTCGTTTCACACTTTTTGGCCGTCAATTTCTTATCAACTCGATTTAGTTCGGAAAAATTATGTTGTCAAGATCGTGGGTGAGAGCACTCGGCTTGGTCGACCGGTGACCGAGCTCTCGGTGACGGCAAAAAGTGCTGAACTAGGTATTCGGACGCTGATGATTGACAAGAAACTTCCTGTGGTTTTGGAGGATACTCACCGGGTTGGTGCCAATTCGATTTACCGTTTACGCACTCTTAATATGCAGGAACTTCAAGCTAGTCAAATTAAACTCAAATTAGATGTTTCGGGAGATGTTGCTCGGCGAGAAACTTGGGGGCCAAAAAAAGTAACTGACATTAAGATTGCAGCTGGAGCCATAGGGTTTACACCTCAAATTCCAAATGCACTTCCGTTTGGCTTTCAGGTTTTTGCAAAACAGTTGGTTGGTCTAGAAAGCGATCCGTTTTTTGTTGCTCGAATCTCTGATGGGATGCTGATTGGGCATATCTATGAGTGGAAATTTAAGTCGGGCGAGGCAAAGTCCAAACTTGACATTCAGGCGATGTTGGTTGACAAGAATCGAGATATAGCTTATTCAATCCTGGGAGATATTCCGCCGGAAGCGGCAAAACGAGTCCTAAAGGCGTTCTCTGAGAACCGGGAATAGGACTTCGGAACGGATTCTCCTTTTGGGGGGTTAGTAGTGGTACGAAGTTAGGAACAACGGACAAAACGATGAACATGACAAAACAACCTTTTTTGATGATTGCACTGGCAGCGGTGGTCGGCGTGGGCGGATTGGCCTTTGGCCTTTCGCAATCGCCGGCGGGCTCCGGTCAATCGTTGTTTAAGTTTCCAGCGTTTAACCAGCCCGCCCATGTTGTACGAAATGACGGCGGAGCATCTGGGCCGCCAGCAACCGGATTGGCATATTTGGAGCAGCTAGACCAGACATTCGCAGGAATTTCTGAAGAAGCAGCGGCCTCGGTTGTTAGCATTGCAAACAGTTCTGGCGGTAGCGGATCGGGATTTGTATACCGATCGGATGGGTGGATTGTTACAAATGACCACGTTGTTGGGAATTCTGATGTTGTTCAAGTGACTCTTCCAGACGGTCGGACGCTGAAAGGGAAAGTGATTAAGAGTCAGGATCCTCAACTTGACCTTTCGGTGGTGAAGATTGATACGAAGGATTTGGTTGCTCTCCCGATGGCGAATAGCGATGAGGTTCGGGTTGGAGAATTCGCAATTGCTGTGGGTTCGCCGTTCGGTCTTGACGATACGGTCACAATTGGTCATGTTAGTGCCTTAGGTCGGGGTAGTACAGTTCAAGACCAAGCTTCCCAGGTCAGCCGAGGCTATGCGGGCTTGATTCAGACAGATGCTTCTATTAACCCGGGCAACAGTGGTGGTCCGCTGGTCAATATTCACGGCGAAGTCATAGGTGTGAATAGCACGATTGTTTCGACGACTCAAGCCAGTGCTGGAATTGGATTCTCTATCCCAAGTAATGTTGTTCGTGCAGTTGCAGATGAACTGATTACAAATGGCAAGTTCGACCGAGGGGTGCTTGGTGCATTTATTCGAGAGCTGAAGCCGATTGAAAAGAAGGAGTTGAGTACATCAGGCGGCGCGATGATTGATGACGTTGTTGAAGGCACTCCAGCAGGCAAAGCAGGACTCCAAGCGAAGGATGTTGTGACGTCGTTTAATGGTCAGGCGGTTAAGTCTGAGTTAGGATTGCGGATCATGCTTTACAAGGCATCGCCAGGTGATGAAGTGACAGTCAGTTATTTGCGTGATGGATCGACGCGGTCGGCTAAGTTGAAGTTGGAAACTCCGGAACCACAACAGCAGGCTCAAAACTTTGCACCAGAAGGAATGCAACAATTCCCATTCGGGAATATGGATCAGGGTCAGGGCCAGAACGAATCGCCGATGATGCCGCAGGGTCCAGTTCAGCTAGGCATTGGCGTTCGTGAGCTTGACGAGACGACGAGAAACCAATTTAAGTTGCCTGCTGATACTAAGGGATTGGTCATTTTAACGGTGTCCCCCAATAGCTTTGCTGATCGAATGGGAGCAAAGCCGGGCGATGTCTTGGCAGAATTGAATGGTGAGGTAGTCACAACTCGGTCTGATATTCAAAAGATTCTTCAGGATGTGAGTTGGGGTGATCCCGTGACGATCGTGTTTAGTCGGTTTGAAGGTGGCAAATTTACTCGGATTACTCAGACGCGTCGGATTCGATAGTAAGACAATTTTTGTGACTTGCGGTCAAGAGCTGGGTGCTTCGGTGCTCAGCTCTTTTGGCATTGGAGACAGATTCCGGAGACTTCGACTCGAATTTTGGTGGTTTTGAAGCCCCTTGAGTCAGCTTGTTCTTTGAGATCGTTCGTTGCACAATCGGGAATAGGGAGTTCGTTGACATTGCCGCATTGATCGCAGACGAGATGTTCAGTTTGTTGATCGTTTTTGCATTCGGCTTCGCACAGAAGATAGCCTTGTTGGCTGGGGATGTAGTGGACGATGCCGAGTTCTTGGAAGGCAGCAAGAGTGCGGTAGATACTAACAATGTTTACTTTAAGCTTGGTGGCTTTCATTTGGTCATGGAGTTGATAGACACCAATTGGACGGTCGTTGGCCTTCATGGCCTCAAGAATCTTGATTCGAGGCTGAGTGAGACGAAGGCCAGACTCTTTGATTCGGTCGATGAATTCGTTGTCCATAAGTTAAATATGCTTCCAAACGGTCTTATTTTGGCAGTTTTTCAAAAAAAGGGTCACTTTGAAGGTGTTTTTTATGTTTTGGGCTTGCAAGCTAGGTTCAACCTAGTTCACACTAAACTCACTTCAGCTTGAAGTTGGCGAATCAAATTCCGAATTGATTCCGTCCTGAGGGAGACAAGCCACCTTCAATCTGGTTTGGAAGGCAGACATGCAATTCTACGATCTGAAAACTCGTTCTCACGTCGACGTACCGGAAGCAGACATCCGCAAGACCAAAATGACTCGCAAAACAAAGAATGGCGAGCAAGTACGCTATGCGCTTAAAGCGACTTATAACGGGAACACCCTGTTTAAGTTTGTCAATGAAGCTACGTTCAAATCAATGAACGTTGCTGAAGTTTGAGAATTTTCTCAACTCATTAACTGGGAAGCTGGTCGTTCACTGCAGAATGACCAGTTTTACTTTTTAAAAATGAACATATTTGTTTGTTTTTTCGTTCCGGCACTCTATGGCTATTACAGGTGATCAAGCACGAACTGCACATTTGTTGCGACGCTTTGGATTGGGGGCGAGCGAGGCAGAGATTGATTACTATGGTGCGGGGGGATGGCAGAAGGCGGTTGATCGGCTTTTGAACTATGAAAACACCCCAGAGCCAGTTGTTTATGGCGATGATTTTTTGAAGGATCAGGATGGGCGGGTGATTCCTAATCCGAGATTGGCGCAGGTGACGTGCTATGCGTGGATGTTGACCACTACGCGGCCCTTACAGGCGCAGATGACGTTGTTTTGGCACGATCACTTTGCGACGAGTAGTGAGAAGGTTAGCAATGGACCGGCAATGTATCGACATTGGCAGGTTTTGCAGGATAATGCCTCGGGTCGGTTCTCTGATTTGCTTTTGGCGGTGAGCAAGAACCCGGCGATGCTTTATTGGCTTGACAATATTGAGAATGTTAAGGGTAAGCCGAATGAGAATTTTGCTCGTGAAGTGATGGAACTCTTTACGTTGGGCGAAGGGAACTATTCTGAGAAGGATATCCAGGAGGCGGCGCGCGCATTTACTGGTTGGAGTTATGGGATTACTTTGAATGGTCGAATACGGCCGAATCGAGGTGAAGTACCGATTCAACGGCACGACTATTACTTTGACATTTCGAACCACGATGGCGGATCGAAGACGGTTTTTGGACAGACTGGTGATTGGAATGGTGACGATGTGATTCGCATTCTGTGCGGGTTGCCGCGGATGTCCTATTATCTAACAGAGAAGATTTGGAAGTGGTTTGTCAGTCCGAATCCGAGCAAGGCATCGATTGAGAAGCATGCAAAGGTTTTTTCGAATAGCGGGCTTGAAATCAAGGCATTGCTTCGCTCCATTATGATGGACGAAGAGTTGTTTAGTGATCAGGCGGAACGAAAGCAAATCAAGAATCCAATTGACTTTTGCATTCCGACAATGCGCCAACTTGGATTAGGGGCGGCCTTGGCGGCTCAGTTGAAGGATTATTCGACGGAGAACTATGTGCGTGGTCGGTCGGCGATGCAGGTTGGGCGATTGGCTCAGCTTTCGACATCGGCGATGGGGATGGAACTGTTGACGCCTCCCGATGTGAGTGGGTGGCCAAGCATGACTCAGTGGATTAGTACCAGTACGATGGTCGAGCGAATGAAATGGAGTGACTCTCTCTTTGGGACCCAGCGAGGGGCTGGTCAGATTTCGGTAGGCACGGTTGCGCCAGTAGGAGCTACGGGAGCACAATTAGTTGACAATTTGCTCAGTGTGCTAGACGCCACGTTGCCGGAAGCAAAAAAATCAAGTTTGGTCGTTGCGGCTCAAGAAGAACTTGGTGGACGACCGGTGACTCGAGCTAATGGTGGTCCGGCAGCGGCTAAGGTTGCTCGGCTTCTCTTTAGTACTCCCGAGTTCCAGTTTATGTAAACAGTTAACGGAAATCTGCGTCTGTTCTAGATGGAACTGGATTGAGAATTGAGAGAAAGAGTAATGCAGACAGTGACTGAGACTGAAAAAGTTCGCCATTTGCTTCGCCGGTTTGGGCTTGGGGCGAGTGAAGCTGAAGTCGACTTCTATGGTGCTGGGGGTTACTTATCGGCGGTTGAAAAGCTGTTGGCATCTGACCAGCACGAAGAGGCTGTAACGTTTGGGGAGGAATTTTTATACAATAAGGATGGAAAGGTGAACGGTAATCCAAAATTCGCTCAGGCTGTTTGGTATTCCGAACAACTTGTTACGAATCGTCCATTAACTTATAAGATGGCACTTTTTTGGCATGATCACTTTGCAACGAGCATGCAGAAGGTGAGTAATGGGCCAATTATGTTGAATCATATTCGCCTTTTACGGGATAAAGGACTTGGCAATTTCCGCGACTTCTTGTTAGAGATCAGCAAAGATCCGGCGATGTTGTATTGGCTTGATAACGAGAGTAATGTGCGGGGTAAACCGAACGAGAACTTTGCAAGAGAAGTTATGGAATTGTTTACCCTGGGAGAAGGGAATTACACTGAGAATGACATCCAGGAAGCGGCTCGTTGTTTTACCGGCTGGACATACGGGATTCGGCGGGGGAATCGGTTGCAGGTCGCTCGGAATCAGGTTCCGCCGATGCAAAGTGAATTTGTATTTGATGAAAAGAGCCATGACCCAGGAACGAAGACGGTATTTGGCAATGCGGGAGAATGGATGGGTGAAGATATTGTGGGGATCCTTTGCGGTAATCCTCGTACAGCCTATTACATCACAGAGAAGATTTGGAATTGGTTTGTTGAACCTAAGCCAAAAAAGGCAACGATTGAGAAATTTGCCGAGGGTTTTAGAAAAGGAAGTCTCAACATCCGTGAATTGATCCGATCGATTATGCTTTCGGAAGAGTTCCAATCTGAGCAAGTCAGGCGGGTTGTCATCAAGAATCCGTATGATTTTTGCATTCCCATGGCTCGTCAGCTTGGTGTTGGGTCTGTTGTTGTTGAGGCAGCAACTAAGTCTGACGATTATCAGCAGAAGCAGCGGGCATTGCAGATTTCGCAAGGGTTGAAGCAATCGATGTTAAACATGGGAATGGAATTGATGCAGCCTCCCGATGTTTCGGGGTGGCCTAGCTACTCTGAGTGGATTTCGACATCAACAATTGTGGAGCGAATCTCATTTGGGAAGGAACTGTTTGTTCGGAACGGTCGGTCGGTGATCAATGCAAATGGATTTATTGGATCGGGACAACCAAGCGACGTTGTTGATCGGCTCGTAAGCCTTTTTGACGTGAATTTGTCATCAGTTAAGCGGCAAGAGCTTGTCAAATCGGCAACTAAGAATTCTGGCGGTCAGGTTACTTCGCGGAATGTGAATGTTGTTTGCGGAGAGGTAATGCAGCTCCTTTGTTCAACGCCTGAGTTCCAGTTTATGTGACCTTAAAACTCGGAGTCTTGAGTTGCAAAGAAGAGAATTCTAAATGGAATTCCCGATTGGTCTGTAGTAGCCGCTTCTTTGATGAGGGATTCGATTTGCTTAGTGAGTTCCACTAGATTTTCCTCGGAAATTCGTATCCGGTTTTGAAAAATTACGGGAAGTGTGTTCTCATTTCTTTCTGCAATTCGCATAAATCTTCGCAGTACGCCAGTAGCGGCTTTTCGGGCAAGGGCATCGTACTCGGGGTTGTTTGTTGTTGAATCAAGTTCAAAAGAACGTGCGATTGGGCGGTACGTTTCTGGTCTGACTTTTTTATTTGCATGCTGGATCAATCCGGAAGCAAGCAATTTGTTTATTTGGTAGTAGATTGTTTTGGATTCCCAGCCTAATCTTGACTGGAGATCTGGGACAGACGCTTCCCTAAAGAATAAAACGGCCTCAAAGACATCTCGGGTTCTTACACCGAGTAAGCATTTCAGCTGTTTTTTGTCGAGAATGTGAGACATTTCCATAAATTGGTCAAATTTGGGAACTTTTTTGACTAATCAATC
>JBJXDW010000023.1:0-15566 GCA_046154445.1 Fimbriimonadaceae bacterium
GCAACTCCGCCACCTTCGCCTTAATCGCAATCCAGCTGAACGACATTACCCCAACCTGTTTCCCCAAAAATAATCCCAAAAACGAACCCAAAGTCACCGGGTCACGCATCGCCCCCAATGTAAAACCCGCCACCCCAACCCCCGAATTAGCAAACGCAAACACCGGCAAAATGAAGTAAGAAACCCAAGGATGCAAAGCATGTTCTAGCGTCACCAACGGAGAATCCGAATCCTCATCTTTCCCCTGCATCGGAATCACCATCGCCAGCAAAACCCCGGCAATCGTCGCATGAATCCCCGATTCATAAACCAGATACAACAGCAAAACCCCCGGCACCAAATATGCCCAAAGTGACTTAACCCCGCGCCAATTCATCACCGCCAAAACCCCCAACAAACCAAAAGACAATCCGAGGTGCAAAAATGAAATCGAAGATGTATAAAAAACCGCTATCGCCAGCACCGCAAGCAAGTCATCAATAATTGCCAGGGCCGTTAAAAAAATCTTCAACGCAATCGGCACCGACTTACCAAACAACGTCAAAATCGCCAGCGAAAACGCAATATCTGTCGCCGTCGGGATCGCCCACCCGCGCAAATTTCCCCCAGCCGACGAATTCAAAACCACGTAGATAAGCGCCGGAACCGCCATTCCCCCAATCGCTGCTACCCCGGGCAAAATCGCCCGTTTAAAACTCGATAACTCCCCATCCAACACCTCCCTCTTAATCTCCAAACCTATAACCAAAAAGAACACCGCCATCAAAACATCATTAATCACAAAGTGACTATCAACCGGACCGACTTTCAAATGAACAAATGCATCATATATCCCCTGCAAAGGGGAATTCGCCATCGCAAAAGCAAGCAAAGCGGCTCCAATCAGAACAACGCCCCCAAGAGCTTCCACCCGTACATATTCAACCGCCGCCTTCAAGCGACGGATAATCTTTGTTCTGCGACTCATCGAATTGCCGTACATCTAAACATACTAACAATCTGTAACGGAGTGCCAGGATTTAGGTCAAACTGCCTTAACATCTGATCTAATCCCTTAGTGATTCCCTTCCCCCAATTTCCCAACTGACACCATCTCTAATTCACCGGCAACAAAAGTTCCGCAAACACCACCACCCTCGGCTGCCTCAAGCTCAACCACCGAACCATCCATCCGCAAGCATGGGTGATACCACTTAGAAACTTCTGTCGCATCTGCTGTCACGTAATGACCAATCAAACACCGCCTAAATCGATCACTCGACACATTTGGCAAGCTTCCGTGTATCAATGATCCGTTAAAAAACAACACATCACCCGCCTTCATCGGCACAATCAAAACCGACATACCAGGCGGAATCGGAACCGTTACATCTGTAAAACTCACGCTCGTATCGGCTTCAATCGTGCACAAAACCGGCAAATCCTGACTCCCTGGCACCACCTGCAAACACCCGTTTTCCTCGTCGCAATCATCGACCGCAAGCCAAGCCCCCACACAAGTTCCCGGCTTCGCCAGCAGATAAAAATTGTCCTGATGCAAAGCTTGCCCCCGCGCTCCCGGAGGCTTAAAGTAGAACATTGTCTGCACCGCCACCGGCGACGCACCCAAAATCTCCGTCATCACTCCATCCAGCCTCGGATCAATCAAAAACCGCAAACTAAATTCATCAAATCGATGCGGCATCATGATCCGCGGATAAACCCCCAGCGGATCGCCCGCCCCCAACTCGACATCCAATTCACCTCGTTTGTCCTCGTTCATACGCTCGTAATGAGTCCGCATCTCCATTACTTCCTCCTCAGAAAACAGTCCTCGCGCTAACCAATATCCTTCCTCTACAAAAAACTCGTGCGCACCCATACCAAAAATGATACGACAATATGCCAACCTAAATCTATGAACTTCGCCGAGATTCTCCGGCCCCTCGATGCCCCTGACGCCAAGCACCTCCGCCAAACCGTCGAGCTCCTCACCAGCTTCCCCACCCGGAACTCACTTTCCCCCACCTGCCGCCCGGCCTGCGAAGCCCTTGCCTATCAACTGCGCCAACACAAAGCCCTCCAAGTTGAATTGATGGATTACACGCTTCCAAAAGGGCGAAGAATCCCCGAAGACACCCCGTGCCAAAACGTCATCGCCACGCTCAAGGGCACTCGCCCCAACCGCATTATCATCGGCGGACACCTCGATAGCCTCAATCTGCAAGTTCAACCCACCGAGGGCCCCGCTCCCGGAGCGAACGATGACGCCTCCGGAGTCGCCGTGACCGCCGAACTCGCCCGCATTCTCAGCAACGTCACCCACCCCAACACCTTGCAATTCATCGCCTTCACGGGCGAAGAACAAGGACTCCTCGGCTCCACCGCAATCGCCAAGCGCGCCGTCGAAGAAAGCTGGATCATCGACGCCGTTCTCAGCAACGACACCGTCGGCTCCTCTTCCAACAAATCTGGGCAAAAAGACGCCAGCCGCATCCGAATCTTCTCCGAAGAAGCCGAAAACCACAATTCCCGCGAACTCGCGCGTTTCGCTGAACTAATCGTCCGCGAAACCCAAAAAGACTTCCGCATCAAACTCGTTTTCCGCCGTGACCGATTCGGTCGGGGCGGTGACCACACCCCATTCGCCAATGCCGGGTTCAACGCCATCCGGTTCATAGAAGTCCACGAAGAATTCACTCGCCAGCACACCCCCGATGACCTTATCGAACACATGGATTTCGATTACCTCGCCCGCGTAGCATCCGCCAATCTCGCCATCATGGCCACTCTCGCCCAAGCCGAAGATGCCCCCACAGCAGTCAAAATCAAACTTGACCAAACCCACGACACCAAAATCACTTGGCAAGCCAATCCCGGTCAGAAATACGTCGTCTACTACCGCGAAACCACTTCCCCAACCTGGCAAGGCGTCATCCCCGTCGGCGAAGCCGATTCCCACACCGTCAAACTCGTCAACAAAGACGACCACATCTTCGCCGTCGGTGCCGAGTATGGAGTTCCCTTGGAAGCGAAATGATTGATCCGGTCAAGCTCCGCGCTGCTCGTTCTGCCGTACAAGGTCTCGAATCGTCAATCTTTGATACAGCACCATTTCCACTACGCTGTGGAGAAATTAGTAGAGGTGGATGGATTAGGGGAGTTGGGTCATGTACTCCATATTTTCATGCGAGATCACGCGTAGGAATGGGAAGTCAAGAGCTTGATCAAGCAGTTGCCGAGCAAAAATTTCAAGAGCTTCCTGCTGCACGGGGCTGTACATACATTGTTGGTTGGAAGCATTTTGATATTGCCTTGGCATTTGCACACTTTCCCGGTGATGAATTGAAGTTAGAAGCCGCAGAACGGCGTCTTGGGGTAACCCAAGAGCAACTCAAAATACTAGAAAGTAATGTCCAATCATGCCTGAAAACTGGCTCTGCTGACCCTCGTCAGATCAGAGAAGAACTCGGTGACAAAGTCACTTCATATGGCGACGAAGGGAAAAAGTTTGGCCTTTCAACCGACTTACCCAGTGCACTTCGCCGCCTTCAACTAAAAGGAAAGATTCGTCGCGTACCTACAAACGGGCGACTAGATAACGAAAGATATACTTATGTTCTTTGGCCGGATAGTCCATTAACCGTATTTGAAAAAACTAAGTCAGAATTGCACAAGTTAATAGCATCACTTTATTTTGGATGGATTGGCCCTGCAACAATATATGAATTCCAGTGGTTTACTGGATTCTCAAAACGAACTGCAATCGCAGCGATTCAAGGCGCAAACTTACTTGAAGTGGCACCAGGTTACTTTCTTCCCAATCACCGGCATTTTGATAGTTCTAAAATTTATTCCACTCCCAACCCCCAATTCCTCACCTGCCTCGACAACCTCATCATGCTCACTCGCAACCTCGCCCTCCACATCGACGAAACCGACCGACCCCTTGTCGCCCAAATCGAAGGAAAACCCATCCCCAAAGGCTCCCTCTTCGACCTAGACAACCATCCTATCTTCGACCGAGGACGACTCGTCGGGCTCTGGGCATACGACCAGCCCAGTCAAGAACTCGTCTACACCGCTTGGGGCTCTGACAAAGACCTCATTGCCCAACGCGCCGCCGAAACCCAGACCTTTGTTAAAGAACAACTCGGCGATGCCCGATCATTCTCGATGGACTCCACAAAATCACGCCAACCTAGGATAAACTTACTCCGCGAGCAACCGAACTACCATGGCTAACCCGAAATCTCCCTACGCTGACCAACGACAAAACCTCCGACTCACCGTAATCTGGTTCCTCATCGGTGCCGTCATCCTCGGAATCGGTGCCGCATTCCTCTCCAGTTCAATGGCTCTCAAAGCCGACACCATGCCAATCTCGCTCTTCCTTCTCGGCACTGTCGTCGTCTTCGCCGGACTCGGTTTCCCCGTCGGCGTCAAACCGCTTCTCAATAGTCTCGAAGATCATAACGATTTCAAATCCGATCAAGTGAAAAGCAAAATACTCCTCACCGGTGCACTTTACGAAATTGGTGCCATCGCCGGAGCCGTCGCATGGCTCCTTACAAACGCATGGTGGGTCTACGCAATCGGAATTGTCGCCCTCGCCAGCGTCGTTTTCTTCGTTCTCGTCCCCAGCGTTAACAAACTCTTCGATTTCCTCGAACTCCAACTCCAACGAAAGGATGATGGCGGCACCGTCGCCGTCGCCAAAAAAGTCACTTACGACCTCTAACCAATTAAAATCTTCTCTTCCGGGTACTTCACTCGCCGCACCCCACTGGGACGCGTGAGTGCAAACAGCAACGTCAGCGCGCCAAGACGACCCCAGATCATCATCACCATAATCACCACTTCACCAAAGGAATTCAAGTGAAGCGTTTTATCCAGCGTTAACCCACATGTTGCAAACGCCGAAACCACCTCAAACAACGCCTCATCAAGAGTCCAAGTCGGGTGCGTAATCACAATCAACCACGTAGCGGTTAGCACTGCAAAAAGCGATATCGTCAGAACCGCCCCCGCCTTCCGGATCATCTCGCCCGGAATCGCCTTACCATAGATAACTGGGGTCGCCCGCCTACGAACATAGGCGACCAAGGCCAAAACCATCACCGCAAATGTCCCTGTCGTAATCCCTCCTCCCATCGATGCCGGCGCACAACCAATGAACATCAAAGTCATCATCACAAGCGAAGTTCCCGGTCGCAAATCACCCAAACCCCCTAAAGCCGAGATACCCGCAGTCCGGCAACTCACAGACTGAAAGATCGAAAGCCCAATCGCACGACCCACTTCCATTCCTTCAAATTTGCCCCCCGGCACCGACTCTCCAACGAAAATAGCAAATCCGCCCCACACGACTAGACTCACTGCTACAATCGCCGTTAGCTTCGTATGCAAAGAAATCACCCTACGACGCCAATGGGTGATTACATCAAATAAAACGGGAATCCCAAGCCCTCCTAAAAAGATCAGCATTCCCATAATCGACAACGAGCCGGCATCTGTCGGGAACTCATGCCGCCCGTAAAACAAATCAAATCCGGCGTTACAAAAACTCGAAACTGCATGAAAGACAGCATAAAATGCCAGATGAAGGGGCGGCAAATGAGCCAACACACCCGATTGACTCCAATGCAAAAAAAGTAAAACTCCCCCGACCGCTTCAATGACTAAGACCGTCACAAATACCCGAATTGACAACTGTACAATCCCACCCAAATTCAGCAAACCCAACGCGTCCTGCAACGCCATCCTATCGGGCAGCGAAATCGCGCGACCCATGATCCGTAAAACGAGAATCGCTAAAACCATATAGCCCACTCCGCCAATCTGGATTAAGCACATCAAAATCGCTTTACCAAAAGGTGTCAAATCTGTTGCCGGAACTATTGTCGAAAGCCCAGTGACAGAAAGCGCACTCACTGAAGTGAAAATTGCCTCATTAAATCCAATCGTGCGTGTTCCTGCCGTTGGTAAACTTAAGAGCAAAGTACCGGCAAGAATAAACGCCAACAACCCCAATATCAATCGAACCGAGACAGGTATGCGCTGATTAAGCACGGACCTACTAGACGTGATTACTGAGCTTTTGAACAGCCTCATCAGCACCTATCACAACCAAGAAATCATCCTCACGCAAAACCGTTGTTTTCTTTGGGGTCGGAATCACCGTCGAGTCACGCTGCAACGCCACAACGGTTAACCCAAACCGACCGGAAAGATCCGAATCAGCCAAACTCCGATCCACAAGCGCCTTCGGCACCTTCACCTCACTCACCCGATAACCAGGACAAAGCATCATCTGGCTAACAACGCTCGGCGAGGTAATCATTGTCGCAAGTCGTTCACCCGCCTCAAATTCTGGCAAAACCACCCGATCCGCTCCAACCCGCAGCAAAATATCACGTTGCATTTCGGTCGTCGCTTTGCAAATGACCGTCTTCACCCCTAATGTCTTCAGTGCCGCCGCCGTCATCAAATTCGATTCAAAATTCGTCCCAATTGCTACGATCACCGTCTCGTAACTCACAATATCGATTTCCCTCAGGGCTTCTTCATCCGTCGAATCCATCTGGATCGTCTGAGTCATCAAATGCGAGTTCCGCTGAACCAAACTCATGTCCTGATCAATCCCAAGAACTGTATGCCCCGCTTCGACTAAAGTCCGCGCGACGCTAGTCCCAAAGCGACCAAGCCCAATAACCGCAAATTCCTGACGTGCCACCTCCACTCGCTTTCCGAATTTCGACATTTTTGCCCTCAATTTCCTGATGTCCAAACTACCTGACCTCGCCCCCTAACGTTACAAAGGCTCGCTACCTTCGACCCACCCGGTATTCTGCACCCAGTGAAAAAGCCAGTCATTGTCATCGGTGCCGGAGCGGCGGGAATCATCGCCAGCTATAAAGCCGCACTCGACGGTGCTACTGTTCTGCTTCTCGAAAAAACCGACCGCATCGGTACAAAAATCCTCATTTCCGGCGGCGGCAAATGCAATATCACCCACGACGGACCAATCAACTCCGTCCTCAAGGCATTTAGAAAGAACGAAGCGGACTTTATTCGCCCCTCATGCTTCCGATATACAAACACTGACATCATCAACATGCTCACCGAGCGCGGGCTCAACGTCTACACCCGCGAAGACGGCCGCATATTCCCCGTCGATCAAACCGCAAAAGATGTCGCCCGCATCCTCCACACCTACCTCCAAGATGCCAACGTTCATATCAAATTCAAGGCCCCTGTAACCGAAATTCTCGCTCCCGGCGAAAAGGTTGAAGCCGTCAGAATCGACCAAGAAACCATCCCCACTAACCACGTCATCCTCTGCACAGGAGGTTCAAGTTTCCCCAAGTCCGGCACGACCGGCGACGGCTACACCTGGGCTAAATCCTTCGGACACACCATCGTCCCTATCCTTGCCGCCCTCGCCCCCGTCGATCTACCACTCCAAAATCTCCAGGTCAAAGCCGGAGTCCCTCTCCGCGACATCGTTCTCAAAGCGCGAGTCCATAACAAAGTCATCGCCCAATGGCGAGGCGATATGCTTTTCACCCACACCGGACTCACTGGCCCCTGCGTTCTCGGCATCACCCGCGAAATCAGCGACTACTGGCACATCGAACCCGCCAAGCTCGAAGTCGATCTCATCCCCGACCTCAACTTCGAACAAATCCAAAACCGCCTCATCCAATTCAAAAACGACCGTCCCGGAAGCCAAATCCGCCCTTTCATTGAACAAAAAACCACTCGAGGAATCGTTCCCCTTCTTCTCAAAACTGCCGACGTCAACGAAGAAGAAATCAACCAACACATCACCAAGAAGCAAATCAACATCCTTACCCAAACCCTCAAAGCATGGCAACTCGGGCCAGTTAAAGAAGTCCTTCTCGACCGAGGCGAAGTCGTAGCGGGTGGCGTTAGCCTCGACGAAGTCGATCCCCACACCATGCGCTCCCTCAAAGTTCAGGGCCTCTACCTCGCTGGCGAAGTCCTAGATATCGCCGGCCCCGTCGGTGGCTACAACCTTCAAGCTGCCTGGTCAACCGGCTTCGTCGCCGGAGAAACCGCCGCCGCCGATTGGGAATCAAACACTGAAGATCACCAGTAGCTATAAAGTACGTCATTCCCGCGAAGGCGGGAACCTAGACAACCCTCACTAAACGCATGCTTTGTCCGAACATCTCCTCCATCACGGCATCGCATCAAAAACATTAAAAAAAGTCAGCGGTAGTCTTACCGTTACAATTTTCACTTCGACATTGTACAACTTGGCAGTCTCCACTGGCAAAGGATTTGAGAGTGATGTAAACGTAGTCAGCTCCCGATAGTCAGTTACATGCACCATCGCAGCATCTCGTGACAAATATTTCTTTTCCCAACGCTCAAAAACTTTCCGGGGAACGGCCATATCTCCACTTACTTCTAGATAAACACTCTCCTCGGTATATCTCCCTTGGCCAGCTTCACCCCCACTAGCAATCGCCTCAGCACCGAGTTCAGCATAAGCATTCTTCAGTTCACCCACCATCCGCGCATTCTCGATACCCGAATAAGTCGCCAAGACTATATTCACCCCAATAAAAACCACAACGCTCCAAAGACAACCTTTGCGTTTACGGCTCATCTCTTCTAAAAACGAGTACCTTCACTTGAAGGTGCCAATCTATCTATAAAATCACTTATCAAATCCTGGTATCCTGATATGACAATGCATGACGTAGTCCTTCTCGGCAAAGCGCTCAGCGACCCCACGCGGGTCAGAATCATCTACGCCCTCATGCACTCCGACCTTTGTGTATGCGAAATGGTCGACTGCCTCGAACTTGGACAAAGCACTCTTAGCAACCACCTCCAGACCATTCGCCAAGCTGGAATCGTGACCACAACCAGGAGACACAAAATGGTCAGTTACGAACTCTTACCCGAGTCGAAAGATATGATTCGAACAATTCTCAAAGGAAGTGAAGATTCGTTAAATTGCGACAAGAGAGTTCAGCGCGATCTTCAACGACTCGCCGACCGACTCACTCTCCGCAAGGATGGCATTTGTAATCTCGGCCCCGGTCAATTAGACAAGCCCAACCCAATCAAGGATTTCATCACAAACAAATCACTATGAATGCAACAACAAACAATATGCTTGTGGCCCTCGCTGCGGTAACGATGATTTCGTTAACCAACGCGCAGAGCCAAAGCACACAAAGACCACCCATAGCCGTCCCCACGTGAACCGGATGACCCGGTGAAGGGGGATTCCTCAGTTCGGGGAATACAGCATACAAATGGACCATATCTGCACGTTTTGTCGATTTCGACTTTGAACGAGCACGATATCGATTTACCTGCATGTACAAAGTCAACAACAGATTGCAATTCGGTTTAGAACACAATCCAGCCGCGAGCGAAACTAATTTTCTCGCGAACTATATGGTCGCGTTTGAATCTGATCACAGTCCCATGATTAACTTTGGAACATCAAGTGATCGGATTGGAACCCCACCCGGGTATCAAAATTACTATTTCACTTTCGCCAAAACCATTGATTCTCGGTTCGTCCCTTTCGCCTCAATCAACTACTCCGAATATGACTCGGATCTGAACTTTCCATTTGGGATCAGCATTTATCTCAATAAGAACTGGGTGTTACTTCCAATGAACGATGGCAGTAAATCGCACCTCCTTCTCTCCTATCAAATGCCCAATCAAAGCGTCTCACTCATGTGGGTCTGGTTCAAGCACCCCGGCATCAGCTACAGTTGGCAATTCTAAAACAAAGGACAATCAAATGATCACCACAACCCTTGCTCTCTTGCTCATCAACCACCAAGATACACCAACGGATATCCCGAAACCTGACCTTCCAAAGTCTGCGATTTGTGTAGTCTGCGATGCAAATGGCGAAGGTCATGGCGAGGAAAAACTTGCCGCTGGAGTGAAATACAAAGGCAAAACGTATTACTTCTGCAGTACCAAGGAAGTCGCCACATTCAAAGCCGACCCCGAAGCATTTATGCCGCCTATCCTCCCCCGACCAATGCCAAATTTTGAGCTTGCAGATACAACTGGCACAGTCTGGAACGCCACAAAGATGAAAGACAAACTCGTCATCATCGACTTCTGGGCAACCTGGTGCGGACCATGCAAAGAGATGAAACCCATCATCGAAAAGACCCATACAAAGTATCGCGAGAAGGGCCTCGAAGTCCTCAGCGTCAGCATCGACGAAAAGAATGAAACGCTCGTCAACTACCTCAAAAAGAACAAATTCCAGAATCCCGTGCTCTTTGATTCAAGTCAAACCTGGGCAGAATGGAAAGTTCGCGTCATACCCGCCTTCTTCATACTCAAAAATGGACAAATCGTCGACCAGTGGGTCGGTAAGAAATCTCAAAAAGAGATCGATGCCGTTGTAGAAAAACAATTGCAGTCCAACTAGTCTTCAAATTTGAGTGGGAGAATCACAGACGCTGTGTACTCCCACGCCTCTAACACTTCCTGCAACTTTGCAATCTCAATCGTCGGAGGAGTATCCACGAGCCAAGCACCCGCACAGTCCGCAACCGAGGCATAAAGTTCCTTCTGCGTCATCATTCCAATACAGTCTTCAAGTTCCACCGGCTTCCCCGACATCCACCAAACCAATGCGCAGCGCCAAACCCACAGGACATCCTCCGCTACGCCAAGTCGCTCCCCCATCGTCACCGTAAACGACTGCAGCGCATCAATCTCTGCCCGATTCCCTGATTCCGCGACCAAATCGCGGAGGAGCTTAGCTCTCGTTTTCTCCAAGAACATCCTCCGGGATCGCACTCAAATCAGGCTTCGGTTGGGGCACTACTGCAATCAATGCTGCCAAAACTTCATCAGTAAACGGCAATATCTTGATGTTTCCCATACGGTCAATCGCTTCATCCGCTGGAATCTGCTCCTGCTCCATAATTTCTTCCATAAACAAAATCGCCTCATGCGCATCCAACAACCCCGGATTTCCCTTCTCCATCGACTTCCGCACAAATTCCTTAGCCTCGGCTTCGAGTTCCAAATCAGCCGGCTCTGGATCACCCGGAAAAGCATCGACTAGTAAAACAAATGTCTTCCAAACCGCAGTGTCGCCTTCAAACCCCATAAACTCACCCATCTTCAAAACCCAATCACGAATCCGCAAATACCGAAGCCAAACCGGATTTTCCGCTCCCAACGACTTCATCCGCTCAGATTCTGCGCGTTCAATATCAAAACTCATCTCCACCATTCTCCCGGATTAACTCCAAAACCAAGCAGGTCTCCCGAATTTCGTCCGGTGTCGTCGTTCTCGGATCAAGCCAAATCTGCCCCGACTCAATTCGTCCAACAATCCCTGCCAATCTTAAGCGCTTCGCTAACTCCTCGTTACCGGTTCCCAAGCCGAACCGCCATGTCGGCACGCCAACGCCAGGAAACGATCCACCACCAAGTTCAGTCACTCCCTCCGCAACTTCCCCGCGTCCCCAAGCCTTCTTCAATCGCAAGCAGTCCTTCTTAATCCCGTCTATGTCCCGCGAACAACTCGCCCAAACCGGTACTTCGGTCTCCCGCCCTTCAAAATACAGTCGAAGCGTTGCCTCTAACCCCGCCAAACAAAGCTTATCAATCCGCAACGCTCGAGCCAACGGATGCCGTTTGCACCGCTGAATCATATCCGCCGAACCGACCAAAATCCCTGCCTGCGGACCACCCAAAAGCTTGTCTCCGCTTGCCAACACCAAATCTGCCCCATCAGCAACCGCTTCTGCCAGAGTGCGCTCTTTCGGCAAACCGAACTTTGTCGTGTCAACCAAACATCCACTCCCCAAATCGTCAATCATCATCCATCCTCGCGAATGCGCCAACTCTGCCAATTCTCGTTCATCTGGCTGACTAACAAACCCAACCTGGGCAAAATTACTCTGGTGGCAGCGTAAAAACGCACCCGACTCCTCACCCATCACCGATTCAAAATCACGTAAATGAGTCTTATTTGTACATCCAATCTCGACTAGGTTACAGCCAGACATTTTAATGATGTCAGGCATTCTAAATTGTCCGCCAATCTCAACCATCTGCCCTCGCGATAGAACCACCGGGCTCCCTGCGCAAATCGCAGACAATGCCAATACCACTGCCCCCGCACAGTTATTGACAACCAGCGCATCTTCCGATCCTGTGATGTTCTTGAGTAACCAACGAACGTGCTCTTGCCGATCGCCACGATTCCCACTTTCTAAATCAAATTCGACTGACGAGTGATTTTCACTCGCAGCGCTTATTGCATCAACCGCTTCATCAGCCATTCGCGCGCGACCAAGTCCCGTATGCAGAACGACACCATTCAAGTTGATAACTGGTCTTAAACTCGGCCCTACAAGATTGACAAAACTCTGCATCGCCCCCGTTTCAAAATCCCCTCCCATTGCAATCGCATGTCTAGCCGCTAAAACTGCATAACCATGCAAATCCGGGTCATCGTTAATCTGCCTCGCAAGCTGATCAACACTGGGCGGCCTTACCTTCCCCGATTCATTTTCCTTTGCTTGTCCTGCCACTGCAACCTCAGTCTATCCCACTTCGGTATATTTGATGTATATGACGTATAACGCACCTCCTGGCATGGGCCAACAGAAAAAAGGCACCAATCCCCTCATCTGGGTCTTTGTTGCCCTAGGTGCATTCTGTTGTATCGGGATCATCGCAGTTGGCGGAGCGTCAATGGCAGTTCTCAACCAAACAAAAAATCTTATGCCCTGCATGTTCAGCATGATGACCCTCAATAAGAGCATGGAAGATTACGTCAAAGAAAAAGGTAAATACCCAGCCTCAGAAAAGTGGCAGGACGAACTTGAGCCTTTCTACACAAAAGCAAGTAAAGAGTTCTCCGCCGAATTTAAAGATGCACCCGGCCCAATGAAAGACTGGGGAAACATTGCTGACATTAAAAGTAACCTAGACTGTAACTCGATTGGCACACCAGCCACATTCTTAGCCTACAATCCGGACTTAGCCGGTAAAAAACCAACCGACATCAAAGACTCAGACACCATCTTGTTCCTTGAAACGACAACGACAGGACGCAACCTTGCAGAAAAGCCCGTCGCTAGAAAATTCATGGATTCTCCAAAAATGATGGGGTCACCTCGTGGTTGGTATCAAATGAATATCAATGGTGAAATGGTTGTTGTCGATGAAAAAGGCAAAGTCAAGCACGTCAATATACAAACTCGCTAGGCCGAACTGAACTGAAAGCCCAATGTACCGTCAAGATTACTGGTGATCTGCCGTATAATTAACTAAGTCCGGCGGCAAAAGAACAATGATTCTTCTCCTCAACTCATTCGCAATGCTCGGCACCCCCGAGATTATCGGTATTGGTGTTCTCATCCTCCTTTTTTTTGGTGGAGCAAAAATCCCCCAAATGATGCGCGGTCTTGGACGCGGCATGGGTGAATTCAAAAAGGGCGTTGACGAGGGAAAGCGGAGCTTTGAAGAAATGGCCAACTCAACCGACGATAACGACGGTTCTAATGCAAAATCTGGTTAGATAACTATTCATTTCAATCTGAAATCCCCGGTGGCATTCGTCCCCGGGGATTTCTTTTGACCAAACTGGCCCACGCCATCGCAAATTAAGACGTACCTGCGACAAAATAACTCAATCACTATGCGCAATCTCCTTGCCATGATCGCCCTAGCCATTTGCTGCGGTACCCCAGTCCTCATATACGCCCAAGAAAAAGAACAAGAGCCAATCGCAAAACCTGCGGCTAAACCAGAAACCCAAGAAGAAAAGGACATTAAAAAGTACGAGGAGAAAATCAAAGACCTACCTAAATTTGAAGGGCAATTCACTCTCTACCAGCGCAAACAAGAAATCCTCATCGAACTCCCGGAAGACAAACTCGGACAACTCTTCTGCGCCCAAGCCACCGTCAATAAAGGCGTCGGAATGGACGGAATCCAAGCCGGTGATCCCCTCAACCAAGACTTCGTCGACGTCTTTGAGTTCCGCCGGGGCCCCGCCGAAGATATCCAACTCGTCAAACGCAACCTCAGATTCCGATTCAACCCAAGCGACCCCCTTTCCCTCTCAAGCAGTCGCTCCTTCCCTGATGCGATCCTCGATAACTACAGCATCGAAGCAACCCATCCTACAAAGAATCTCGTACTCATTAACGCCACCGAACTGTTCCAAGGGGAAGTCTTTGGACTCCGAAAAGCCATTTCAGGCTCAGTTGGCACCGGCTATTCTCCAGATCGCCAGAACTTCTCTGTAGAATCAATTCACGCTTTTCCGGAAAACGCCGTCGTTCAATACAACGTCCACTACAAAAAAATGGGAGGCGATGACGATCTTGCCGCCCTACTCTCAGCCTTGCTGGGCCTCACAGGCCCTCCAACGGCCGATAGCCGAAGCCTCCCACTCACCCTCACATTTAACCTCTGGTTCCGTAAAGATGACGGCTATCAACCGCGCTACGCCGATCCGCGAGTCGGATTTTTTACGACCGACTATTTCGATGTCGCCAAACTCAAACAACCAGAACGAACAACCCGACTCATCCAACGATTCCATCTAGAAAAGAAGGATCCATCTGCCGCAGTAAGCGAACCCGTCAAGCCAATCACTTGGTATCTCGATAATTCCATTCCCGAAGAATACAAACAAGGCGTCCGCGACGGAATTCTCTACTGGAACAAAGCCTACAAAGCCATCGGATTCAAAAACGCTATTGTCGTCAAAGATGCCCCCGACGACAAAACTTTTGACCATGCTGACGGACGATACAACCTCGTGCGCTGGACAATGACCGAAAACTCCGCCTACGCCGTCGCCTGGTTCCGTGCTGACCCGATCTCCGGCGAAATCATGAACGCTGCCGTTACCATTGATGCCAATTACCCCGCAAGTGCATTCACGGAATTTCAAGACGAAGTCGTCGGACCAAATTCTAAAAACTCATGGCTCGATGACGAAGGCAAACAAAGCCTCATTCAAAAATACATCAACAAACCCTTCGCCGACGCCGGTTTCAAAAAAATATCGTGCGACCACGCCAAGGGTCTCGCCGATCAAGCCGCTTACGCATACAACCTCATGGAAGCAACAGGTGTCCCGGTAGATGCCAAGGAATATGTCCGCATCATGGTTGCCGATCTCGTCGCCCATGAAGTCGGACACTGCCTCGGACTCCGACACAATTTTGCCGCCTCCACGTTCCATACAACCGAACAGCTTAAAGATTTTGATCTCATCGAAAAAACTGGCGTCGCCGCAAGTGTAATGGACTATGTCTCTTTGAACCTCGAAGCTGTCCTAGCCGGTCATAAAGGATATTACAACCCAACCGTTGGCCCCTACGACCTCTGGGCGATCCAATACGGCTACCAACAATATCCCGGCACCAACCAAGAGACCGAACAATACCAACTCAACAACGTGGCTCGCCGCTACGGAGAACCCGGCCTCCTGTATCTCACCGATGAAGATGCCGACGGGCAGAATCCCTTAAGCGTCCGATGGGATCTCGGGTCAGATAACCTCAAATACCTCCAGGTTG
>JBJXDW010000024.1:0-9648 GCA_046154445.1 Fimbriimonadaceae bacterium
CTTTAACAAAGTTCGGCACCGCGATCGCCAGCAAAATGCCGATGATCAAAACAACAATCATGATTTCAACTAGGGTGAAACCGCTGTTCTTACTCTTCATAATCTCTCAAATCCTTGGGCCCTGATATCGCTAACTCAACGAGGTCCGAACCGCCAAATGGTTCGTTCCGCATCAACATAAAAAATTCCCCTAGCAACTTTACTGGAATAAAGGAAACATATCTTTTTGCCTGAACCTGGAGCACCAGTTCCACATTATCGTCTAACCTAATAGAATGATTCGATGGCTAACCACAATTACCCTTGCCATATGCCTCTGTCTACCGATGCTGGCAAACGCCGACCCCCTCAAACCAAGCATCAAACAACAAATTGATCTTGGGAAGAAAGCCGCCGATCAAATTCGAAAAGAAGAAAAAGTTCTTCCAGCCACTGACCCTCGTGTCATTGAACTTCGTCGACTTGGAGCGCTTGCCCTCGCGCAAATCCCCGAAAAAGAAAGCAAAGACAAACCTTTCGAATACACCTTCGACGTCATCGATTCAAAGGAACTTAATGCCTTCGCCATGCCCGGTGGCCCGATCTTTTTCTACACCGGACTCCTCGATAAAATGAAAACCGAAGATGAAGTCATCGGAATACTCTCCCACGAAATAACTCATGTCCGTAATCAGCATTGGGCAAGCCAATACGCCGATACAATGAAACGCAAACTGGGCCTCATGGTTGTTCTAACAATACTAAACGCGAATAGCGACATTCTCAACGCCACCGATATGCTTGATGATATCGTCGTTGGACTCAAATACTCGCGCAAGCACGAAACTGAGGCTGATACCTTCGGCTACGATATGATGACCGGAGCGGGCTACAACCCCCGAGGCATGGTTGATGTTTTCCAAATCCTTCTTAATGCTGGTGGAAGCAAGCCTCCCGAAATTCTATCCACCCACCCCGATACCGCAAAACGCATTGAAAGCCTCAAGTCAAAAATACAAAAGGACAAGCGCAAATTCCCTGCAATGCGAAGCCGAAAATCCAAAGTCGCTATGGGATCAAGCCTCGATATCACCTGGGTTAATGGTTGGCCAAATCTAGGAGAAGCTAGCTCGGGCTCGGCTCAAACTTCAGGCCCGTCTGATCCTCTGAAGAAGCAAGGTGGGGGTCTCTCGATATCGCTACCACACTGGCCTGCCGCGCAACTTCTCCCGCAATAAACCGGAACGCCTTCGCCGCTGCTTCATCTGGCCGCGCTTTCATAATCGGCTCGCCCGCATCACTCGAGTAACTCACTTCCGGATCAAGCGGAACTGCCCCCAAATAGGGAACTCCAAGCTCTCCGGCTAATTCATCTCCACTTTTCCCCGCAAAAACTCGCATCGTCTCCCCGTTCGGCAACACCATCGCCCCCATATTCTCAACTACACCTAAAACTGGAGTATTTAACCGGCGGAACAACGCCGCACAGCTTCCTGCAATATTCGCCGCCACATTATGCGGCGTCGTAACGATCACAACTCCCGTCAGCGGAACCTGCTGTGCCAAAGTCATCGGTGCATCCCCGGTTCCCGGCGGCAAGTCAACGAGCAAATAATCCAGGTGCCCCCACTTCACATCCGATAAAAGCTGCTTAACCGTCCCTGCAACCATCGGCCCACGCCACATCGGTGCCTGACCATCCTGCAGCAAATATCCAAGGCTCATCATCTTAATTCCAAACCGCTCAATCGGAATAATCTTTGAATCCTGCGTCAACGGATACTGTCCATCCGTGCCCGTCATCATTGGAATACTCGGACCATAAACATCCGCATCCATCAAACCAACTCTCGCTCCCTGCTCTGCCAGAGCCACCGCTAAGTTCACCGTGACCGTGCTCTTACCAACACCCCCTTTGCCCGATGCAATCGCAATAATCTGCCGCACATTCGGCAATGTATCCGCCGGATTCGGCCTCTCGCGAACCTGCGCCGTCATCGTCAAGTCAACTTCCGTCACGCCTGGAATCCCCGCAACCGCCGCCCGAGCTTCCGCTTCCAAAATATCCTTAACCGGGCAAGCCGGTGTCGTCAACTGAACCGTAAAGCTCACCTTCGCCCCATCAATCACAACGTCTTTCACAAAACCCAGCGACACAATATCCTTATGCAAATCCGGGTCTTCAACAACCCGCAACGCCTCCAAAACCATCGCTTCAGTTAATGCCATTTTCGTAACAACAGGCTACCTACCTCAACTCACATCAACCCGGCGAACGCCGGGACCCAGTCCAACTCCCTCCATGATATTCCTGCGAAGGCAGGAATCTCGCCGCAAAACCCAAACTCTAAGACAATGTCATTCCTGCAAAGGCAGGAATCACACCGCAGGTTCTTATCTATAACCCTTTTGCAGATTCTGTCATTCCTGCGTAGGCAGGAATCTCACCGCAAACTAAAACCTCCAGAAATCCAAAAACACTGTCATTCCTGCGCGGCAGGAATCTGACCTCAAACTGCCATCCCAAGGACATTCCTCTTGCTTAGTCATTCCTGCAAATGAAGAAATCTTGACGCCAGCCAAAATGGCGTCTAAAATACAATATGCCCAAAAAAGGCTACTGCTACATCGTTACCAATAAGCCCCATGGAGTACTTTATACGGGAGTCACTTCCGACCTCATAAAGAGAGTCCACGAGCATCGCCACGGAGTGGTTCCAGGATTTACTAAACGCTACAACTTAACCATCCTTGTCTGGGCCGAAGAATTTCCAACAATAGTCGAAGCCATCATTGCTGAAAAACGAATCAAGAAGTGGAAACGAGCTTATAAAGTTCGTCTTATAGAGTCAAAAAACCCAGATTGGATTGAACTCAATCACTGATACTACTGTATTCCTTGGAATGGCAGCTTAAACTAACCTTACTAACCCGATCCCATTTGATCCCGCTTGAAAACGTGTTCTCCAAAATATATATCCTTTACCGGCTTACCGATCCAACCGATTAGGATAATGAGCGAAACGAGTCCGCATGGCCCACCGGCGACAATGTTGTAACCCAACGCAACGAGAATTAGCCACCACCAAACTGGTTTTTTAGGCGCAAACGCCAGTATCATATTCGCACAAACAAGCAATCCCAAAGCTAGTTGCAACATCAAAATTGGTGAACCTGAATCCTGACTTGCACTTCCACCTCCTACTGTATCAAACATGGATTGAGGGGCCATCAAGAATGGAAAAATCATGCCAATGAACAAAGCGACAAGGCCATAGATTGCAGCCATAACGCAAAAGTAAATCCTCTGAAACAGAATCACTCGTTCTGGTGGAATTGGAAGTCCCATTGATCTTAAAATAATTTTACACTATTCAGAGTGTCATCAAAAAATCACTCTGCCCGCTTCTCTTCAAACATCGCTCGAACATCCTCCCGGATCCAGAACAACATGAGCGGCAACGCCAAAGGAAAACAGCAACACTCCAAAATCCCAACAATATGATTAATCAAGTGCGCCGTCCACCACTTCTTCTTCATTGGTGCATTCGCCAAGAAAAAATTGATAACCGCAAAAAAGAGTGAAAGCAGCGCAAACAATCCCAAATAGAAAGCCAGTTTTGCTTCATCAAAGCCAAGCGACTGCAGAGTCTCGCCGCTCGTCTCATAAATCAACCCGATATTAGCCCGTTCAAAAAAACAGACTCCCATAAACCCAAGCCACCCAATCCCCCGGATCAAACAATAAACCTTATTGAGCAGGATCACAGTTTCCGCTTTCATCCAAGCACAAACTTACCCCGAATGTGCCAAGCTAATACTTCGATGGTTTGGCATTTTGCCGCCTCACTTGCATGCCTCATAGCGGGAATCATTTGCCTCGCCCTAGTTAGATTTGGCGTCGTAACCGGAGGTATGTCCCTCCTCCTGATCGTCCTGGCTTCAATCAACCTCATCCTATCTGTCGTCATAATCGTTGAAGCTCGCAAAAAACGGTGAACCTCCGAACTCCATTTGATTCTATAACACTTGCCGCAGTGCTTGACGAATGCACATTTCTCGTCGGCGCTAAAGTTCAGCGCATCATCCAACCCGATGACCAAACCATTCTCATTGGTCTCTACAAATCCGGTGATGAACACCAACTCCTCATCAACTTGCACCCCGACCTCTACCGCGCCCACATTCTCAGCCGCCGACCCCAAGCCCCCACCGATCCGCCAACATTTTGCATGACCCTCCGCAAATACATCGGCGGGGGACGCCTTGAGTTCATCCGCCAGCGCGGACTCGACCGCATCATCGACCTCGGATTCACATCCGCTCATGGCGATTTTCAGCTCGTCGCTGAGCTCATGGGTAAACACAGCAACGTCATCTTGGTCGATAGCAATCGCCGCATCCTTGCCGCCGCAAAAACTGTCCTTTCCAAACTCTCTCGCCGCCCCATCCAAGTCGGCAAGCTCTATGAGCCACCCCCGTTCGAACTCAAACCATCTCTCCTCGAAGCAAAACCAGGCGACGACCTCAAACAATTCGAAGGTTTCTCTCCCTTCCTTTCAAGGCTCCTTGATTCCCACTCTCGTCATCCCGGCGAAAGCCGGGATCCACATTTAAGAAGTCAAAAAACTGTCGATGCGAGTCATCCTTACGAAAAAACTGATTCAACTAACGTAGATCAATCCGCAAACCATCCCTCCCTTTTAGCGGAGGGGCTGGGGTGGGGCGATCTAACCAACCTCCAAACCACACTCAGAACAAAATCCTGGAACCCTCATTTCAGCGACCAAGCCGGCGCATATCCACTCGATTTCACCGCCCTCGACCCAACCGCACTACCCCGTCAATCAATCAGCCTGGCCCTCGAAAACGCCTACGCTCTCCGAGAGTCCCGAAACGCCCTCCACGGTCAACGCCAACAACTCCAGAGCCAACTTCAGCGCGTCGCCGACGCCCGTAACGTCGCCCTTCGAGGCATCGAAGAAGCCATCGCCACCGCCAACCGAGCCAACCAAATCCAGTCCGAGGCCGAGCTCATCCTCGCCTACCAAGGCACGATCAAAATCGGCGACAAGACTCTCGAAGCCTACGATTACGAGGGCAACCCCAAAACCATAAAACTCGATCCTGAAAGGACCGCCGTCGAAAATGCCAACCGACTCTTCAACAAAGCCAAACACGCAAAAGAGCGCCGTTCCGAAGTCGAAAGCCAACAGCAACGCCTCGCTTTCGATCTTGCCCAGGTCAATTCCTTGCTCACAAAACTCGAACAAGCAATCACCTCCCAAGAACTCGACGATCTCAAAGAAGTTGCCAAAACCAAAAACTATCTCCACACCACCGGCGCACCAAAGGCCAAAGAAGACCGCCCCTTTGAAGGTCACGCAATCCGCGAACTTCTCAGCCCCGGTGGCTACCGCATCCTCTACGGCACCAACGCCACGAGTAACGACTTCCTCACCACCCGGGTCGCCAAAGGCAACGACCTCTGGTTCCATGTCCGCGGCCAAACCTCCGCCCACGTCATCCTCCAAACCGCCGGAAACCCCGACAAAGTCCAAAAACCTGACCTTATCTTCGCCGCCCAAATAAGCGTTCGCAACAGCGTCGCCAAACACGGCTCCTACGTCCCCGTCGACTACACCCTAAAGAAATACGTTCGCAAACCGCGCGGCTCCGCCGCCGGGCTTGCAATCTACGAACGCGAAAAAACCCTCCATGTCGATCCTTAACTTTTTCCCATTTTGGTCACTCGACCAAGAACTTTTCCGTGCCATCCACATTGGCCTCCACCGAGATTTTCTTGACCGAATCATGCTCCTCCTCAGCTACACCGGCGACGGACATATTCAAATCCCCGTAATCATTTTTCTCGCAGTTAACAAAAAAACTCGTACGACCGGACTCGCCGTCATCGCCTCCTTCCTCCTCGCTGGCGGCCTACGTCTCCTTATCAAAGATATTGTTGACCGACCGCGTCCGAGCAATTTCGAATGGGCGCATCCGATCGCCTGGCCCGGCGGACTTCCCGGCGGACCGGAAGGATGGCTCAGCCGCACGTTCGATGTAATCCCCTACGGAAACTCCAGTTTTCCCAGCGGGCACACAACAACCAGTTTCGCCATCGCCCTCATGGTCGCATGGATCGTCTACAAAACCGAATACGCTTGGATCGGCTGGGCAACCTGCGCGTGGGCCACTCTCGTCGGGCTCAGCCGAATCTATATCGGTGTCCACTACCCTGGCGACATTCTCGGCGCCATAGCTCTCGCCGCCGTCAGCACCACCGTGGCTCATCTATTCTGGCAATCAAAAGGCTGGCTCCCCGCTCCATCCTCCGTGGCCCAAACATCTCCCATCGAATAACCCTTCAATCGTCGCCAGGAGAAGAAGAGCAAAGCGACCCGTGCGAGGAATTGGGTACGGCGACGAAAATAACTTGACAAATCAAAAATATGCAACTATAATGTTGCATATGCAAGACACGATAACCAAAGAACTCGTCCTCCCCGCCGACCCAAACACCGTCTGGGAAAAGTCGTTCAGCTCCCCCGAAGCCCTCGCTTCATGGTTCCCCGAACGTGTAGAGGTTGAATTTACTCCCGGCGCAACGGGGTTCTTCTCATGGGGCGAACACCGATGCGAAGTCCGAATCGTCACAACCGAACCACCAACCACATTTGCCTATCAATGGCACCCCGGCGATACATTCAAACTCGAAGATCACCCAGAGTCCGAACTCACCACGGTCACATTCACCATCGAACCCCACCCCCAAGGCACAAAAGTCACCATGATCGAATCCGGATTCGCCAACATCTCCGAATCGCGACACGCCAACGCCATCAAAGAGAACACTAACGGCTGGACCGAAGAACTCGCCAAGCTCTCCGAAGCCTACCAAAAATGATCGCTTCCGCTCTTCAAGATCAGGTCTTCACTGCTCTCGCCGACCCCGCTCGGCGAGAGATGATTTCCCGTCTCGCCACGCAAGGTCGCCTCACCACGGGCGACCTCACTGCAAATCTCGAAATGACCCGCCAAGGCGCCACCCGCCATCTCCACCTCCTTGAAGAAGCAGGCCTCATCCAAAGCCATAAAGAGGGCCGCACAATTTACCGCGAGCTCAATCCCGCCCCCCTCCGCGGCACCACCGAATGGCTCAAACAAATCGAATCCGACTGGGACTCCGCTCTCACTCGCCTCGCCGATCAATACAGATAAGTGGGGTAAAATGCGCCTTAAGAATGGAATGGTTCTTTATCACATTTTTAACAGCTGTCCTACTCTACATTGTCGTGTCGCTAGTCCGGAAACTTACTTACTACTTCATTTCACGATGGTATTCGACCAGGAGTGGACTGAGTCAATTGGAATACGATGAACAGTGTGAAACCTTGAGACGACTGGCGGCAAAAATCACACTTTCAAAAATCTATCCCGTTGTTTATAAATCTGAAACCATTGACATCAAAAAGCACCAGAACTATGTTTTCGCTTCCACATCCGCACTCAGCGATCTCAATGACTCAGAACAACAATTCTTACTGGCAAGCTCATTTCATCTTGGAAGACTGCGTTCTATCAGGCTAGGCTGGACTTTTATTCTTCCCTTGCTGCTCATTTTTTACCTTATGACTCTTAGTACAGACAGTCTCAGTGCCATACAAGTCGTTGTCTTTTATTTACTTTTGTTTGGAATCAGCGAACTGCTAGAGCGAGCTACATTCATGTTATCTCGGGTATGGCTCCCTGTCGCAGACGAACGCGCCCTATACGAGCATTTCAATCACCAGGCTGGCATATCTGCGTTAAAAAAGAAACTCAAATCTTTAAGTCCGCAGTCCCGTGACATTAAAATGACTCAAAAGCGGATCACGAATTTGGAACGTATTTTAGGCGGATTTCTCATTTCAAGTTAGAATCAACTTTTAAAGGCGCACGAGTCAACCTAAACCTTTTCGACCTTAAGGTTCGGGTACCCGAGTCCAACCTGAGTAAAATCCAATCTCTAAACCGGGCGAGTGGCGGAATTGGTAGACGCACTGGGTTTAGGTTCCAGCGCCCATAAAGCGTGAGAGTTCGAGTCTCTCCTCGCCCACCAACACATAGTAAGAATAAGAAACGAGCAATCTACCTTGCCCATACCTACTACAAAAGGTTGAGACAGAATATCAACTACCCTCTTTCAAGCAGAACTCGATGCAGATCTTCGTGCATGGCTTTCAACTCGGCACGATCAGCCCGAGCCAACTCAAGCTCTTCCATCACACCATCATGCATCTCTTTTGCCTGAGCATCAGAATTTGCACTCAGTAGGCGATGACCCACCATAATGATTGACAGCAAGACCAACTGCAAGAAGGTCTGTGAAATGTATTGCACAACCTCATAACGATCATGCCAATCGAGTGCCGTTCCTCCCCAGATCGCCAATGCGGCGAAAAGATACGCGCACCACATCGTAGCTACAAATCTCGTTATCGCCTCTGCCAACTGATCGTTCAATTTAGAAATCATGTTCGTTCACCTCACCAAGGTGCTCCCAATTTGAGCATATCAAAGAAACTGATCACCTCTCCAGTAAACTAGGTCGGTGTTTAGCACAATCATCGCCGCGATGGCCTTCCAACCGTCCAATCAAATATGGCAAACCCGTGCCGAACAAGCATTAACGTTCATTGAAACCAACTTTTGGCGAGCTGATCACTACATCCAGTCCCCCACTGATTCCCACCCCGCCTATATGTGGGATCTCGGAATGCAGTTCTCGGCCCTTGCCGCCGCTTCAAAAATCAATGAAAAGTATATTTCGGCATTTGATATCTGTTTCAAAAGCATCGAACCATATTGGAACCCCCAGGGCCCGACCCCCGGCTACGATGTCAAACCCAACCCCAAAGATATCGACCGATATTATGACGACAATGCGTGGGTCGCCCTCGCCCTTCTCGAACAATACGAAACGACAAAAAACAGCACTCTTCTCATGAGAGCAATTGAAACGCATGACTACGTAATGTCTGGTTGGGACAACCAACTCGATGGCGGAATCTATTGGCGAGAAGCCAAGAAAGAATCTAAACACGCTTGCAGTAACGGACCCGCCGCCCTAACCGCGCTCAAACTCTACCAAGCAACAAACGATCGCAAATATCTCGCTCAAGCCCAACAAATCATCGCATGGTTAGATGCAACCCTTCGTGATAGCGACGGACTTTACTTTGATAACATGGATTCGCATAGCCAAATCCAGCGCACAAAGTGGAGCTACAACACTGCCCTCCCCATCCAGACTCACCTAATGCTCTATCAAATAAACCAAACCGAGGCAAACCTGAAAGCTGCCCAGCAATCCGTTGATTCCGCAATCAAATTTTGGGTTGGCCCAAGCGGTGAAATCAAAGATGACGCCGGGTTCGCCGTCCACCTCGTCGATGCCCTGTTCGCCTTCAACGAGCCCAAATACACCGCAATTGCCGAACGCGCAGTCGAATACGCCTACCAAAACACACGCACCAAAGAAGGCTTCTATGCCAATCGCTGGGATCGCCCCAATCCAGAAAAACCCGGAAATCTTCTCGCCCAAGCCAGTGCAGCCCGCGCATTCTCACTTCTTGCCGCAAAGAATTCCAATTAATCAAGGAATAATTCCCGCACTGGGCCAAG
>JBJXDW010000025.1:0-29509 GCA_046154445.1 Fimbriimonadaceae bacterium
CAAGTGGAATTTAAGCGAAAAAATTATTCGAGCGCAACGGTGTTTTCGCCAAAACAGGAACCCAATTTTTTCTTCGGGTGTTGCGGCAAAGCCTCGTTTGTAGAGCAGGAACTCCCAGTACAGTGCCCAACCTTCAATCCAGAACGGCGTTCCCGAAATGCCTTGCCGATGGGTGTTGAAACGCGATGTCATATATCCTTGCAGGTGATGGCCCGGTATCAATTCGTGATGAACCGTCGCTTTTGCAAAATAGCGATTATTTGATTTGAGGCTCATTTGCTTTTGTTCATAAGTCATTTCATCGGTTGGGAACGAAATCAAAATCGTATCACCACCTAAGAAGAACGGGCTGACAAGCTGCCTTTCGGGCGACATCATATCCATTCGCCAAACCTTAGTAGCCAAAGGTGGGATTGTAACTAAATTGTACTTCTGAAGATAGTCAACCGCTTCGTCTGCGAGTTCACGAATCAGCTTTGGTTGCTGGCCCGGTGCCTCGTGTAATGTTTTGACATGCTCCAGTGCTGCCCTCCAGTCATCGCCATAACCGAGTTCTTTTGCTGCCTTCCTAAACTCTTTGTCAACCCATTTCATCTCATTTTCTGCGATCGCAATGAGTTCCTCTGGCGTGTAGTCAATCATCTCCCGTTTCAAAGCCGCGACAAGTGCTTCTCGACCAACCGGGTCGCCGACAATCTTGTTCGGGTCGGTGTCGCGTTCCGAAAATTCTTTCTTCACGAAAGCGGTGTAACTGTTCAGCGCTTTTTGGCAATCTTCGTAAGGTCGCTTGCACCACCAAGTAAAAAGCGGGTCGTATCCCGCAAAGTAGGAATACCAGTGGTCTAGCGAACGACTGCACGACTGAAGAGTATTGGCCGCTCGCAAGGCAACGTGCTCCGGCGCAATTTTGTCCGCCGACTGATCCTTGAGTTGTCGCTGCAACCCTTCTTGTGTCGACGTAATCTCTTTTTCAAGGTCCGAGAGGGCTTTTGCAAAAGCTTCGCTCTCAGGTAGAGTCCGCGAAATTCGCTGATCATGAAACGCTGCGACTTGATCGAGGAATGGATGGAATGGAGCAGATTCCTTCAAGTGAGCGCGTAGTTCTTTGAGTTCCTGCCGACGCTCAGCGATTTCAAGCATCATCAAATTCCAATCGGTTTGATCCTCACGGCTGATTTTCGCAAAATTGAGTCCGCCGAGTTGCTTTTCAGTCGAATTCAAATTAGATTCAACCGCACTCATTCGCGATTCTGCTTCCGTAAACACATGGAGCCGTCGGATCGCTTCCTGATCAGCCGAGTATTGAATCATCAGATCTTTTATAGTCATTTCCGTTTCGTCCGGTAATCCGGGAAAGAGTGCAAAAGCAAGCGCAGTTCCAAGCAAAAGCCCCATCAGGCAAGTATAGCTCCGTCCCAATATTCGCATTTCTATGCGTCAATGGACCCTAGCAATCAATTCTTCCGATGCTTGCTAGATTCAAAGTGGTATATTTTCGAGTTCAGCAACCTCGCACTTATTGCGAATTGACAAGGATCAGGTCAATGAAACGAACTTTTCAACCCAATAACCGGAAGCGACACAAGAAGCACGGCTTCCGTGTCCGAATGCGCACCACCGACGGACAAAACGTATTAAAGCGACGCCGAACCAAGGGTCGACACCGATTGGGAGTATAAAAGGCCCGAGTCCTGGTCGCTTCCAACAGATTTTTTCTGAAGGTGACCGAGCCAACTCGCCCAATCTCACAATGTATGTGTTATCCGGATCCGGTGCAATAGGAGTGACTACCTCTCGCAAAATTGGTTGCCGCGCGCGAAGAAACCGCGTTCGCCGTCGCGTTCGAGAAATTGCCCGAATTCAAGAATCACGACTCGCCAAGTGGGATAGTGTAATCGTAGCCAAAGCGTCCGCCGATCATGCTAAGTTTGAAACAGTCTGCAACGACCTGGGGCAATTAATAGATGAATTGGAGCGTCGATGGGAAAAACAATCGGAGTCTTTCTGATTCGTGTTTACCAGCGCACAACAAAATGGGTTCCACCAACATGCCGCTATACGCCTTCTTGCTCGCAATACACCCTCGAAGCGATCGAAAAGTACGGACTGCTCAAAGGGTCATGGCTCGGACTCAAAAGAATTTGTCGTTGCCACCCATTTCGTCCTGGTGGCCATGATCCCGTTCCGTAAGAAGATTTGAATGAGTACTCCCGCACCGCCTAAGAATCAATGGATGAACATGCTGATGCTCGGCATGGTGATATTTTTGGGAATCCAATTGATTATGGCTCCTCAAAAAGCCAACCAAGATACGCGCAAGCCTGAAGAAATCTGGGCAAAAATGGTCGAGGACAATCGCGACCTAAAAGATGTTTCGATCCAGAAAGAACTTGCCAAATATCAAGAAACTTATCTGAAGCAAGCCGATGCGAACGGAGCTTCCCAGGCAGAAAAAGATGCGCAAATTCTCAGAGCAAACCTGTTAGTTGTCGATACAATGCACAAAAGCGGACAGTATCGAGGCGAGCTTTTCAAATCTGGCAAAGTGAGTTCGGATTGGGCTTATCGCAAGCTTGACAAAGCCTATACTTTTATCAAACCGAAATACGAAACGTTTTATCACACCCCGCTTTGGGAATCAGTAACCGTAGCCGTCGCGCCAACCCCCGAGTACCCTAAAACGGAAACAAACGCCAAAGATCTCTACAACACCTTAGTCAAAGATATCAGTCCGCTGGCCAAAAACGAGCCCGTATTTGGCTTTATTCCTGGCTACCAGCTTATCGATGTCCTCGTTCAAGTGACTGGCGTAAAACCTGGATTTAGCTACTGGTTCGCTGCGCTTCTCCTCGCGCTAGTCGTGCGTGCCATTGTTTGGCCACTTGCTCAAAAGCAGATCATGCATGGTCGACAGATGATGCTACTGCAACCACGCATCAAGGAAATCCAGGAAAAATACAAAGACAAAAAAACTGGACAAACTAAGGATCCGGCTGCATTCCAAGCCGAGACGATGGGAATCTACAAAGAGTACGGCATCAATCCTGCCGCTGGATGCCTCCCCGCGTTCATCCAAATGCCTTTGTTCCTTGCGGTGTATCAATCGATGCATCACTATAAATTTGAGTTTACCAAGGGAACATTCTTATGGGTAAATGAACTGAGTGGCAAATTCATCGGGATACCACTTGGAGCTAATCTTGGCGAACGCGACTACATTTTGGTGTTTATTTACATGTTGTCAATGATTTCAACAACATTGTTGATGCCCGTAAGCGATCCTTCCAATGCAAAACAACAAAGAATCATGGGCGTAGGGATCGCGTTTGTGTTTTCGATTTTTATGTTTTTCTATACGCTCCCGTCTGCGTTCGTACTCTATTGGATCTTCACAAACGTTTTATCGACAGCTCAATCGTTGCTGAGCTATCGATTGCCTGTACCTGAGCTAAAAAAAACTCAGACCGTAGCTGGGGGGAAAGTGATTGACTCTTCTTCGTCAAGCAATGGTCATGCAAACGGAGAAATCTCTCCGGACTTTTTTGGCAAGAAAGGCACGCCAAAGGCGAACAAGCAGCGAAAGCGGAAGAAATAACCGCATTCAAATAAATTGAGCAAAAACATGGAAACCATCGAAATTGTTGCAAGTAGCGTCGAAGAAGCTGTAGAGCGTGCAGCGACCCAACTCGGCGTTGATGTTGCAGATATTAAATCAGAAGTAATCGACGAGTCGAAAGGGCTGTTCGGCAAACCGGGCAAAGTCACTGTCAAGGCCTGGTCAGTAGCGAAACCTGCTAAGGCAGAAAAACCCGCGAAGGCACCGAAAGCAGAAGCTCCAGCTAAAGAAGAAGCACCTGTAGTAGAAGCCGCCGCCGAGGAAGAAAGGCCGAAGCGACGAACACGAACCAAGAAAGAAGAAACATCCGATGCGCCAGCCGCGAAAGAAGAAAAGTCTGAATCCGAAGGTTCCGAAGAACCCCAAGGCGAAGTTGTCGCTTCTGAAGAAGATGCAGAAAAGCTGCTTGGAATTCTAAAAAGTTTGCTTGATGCCGGCGATATGCGAGCCGAAGCAACAATTTCTGAAATGAATGGTCGCTACGTCCACATCGATATCGACGGACAAGATGTAGGCTTCCTCATTGGTCGCCGTGGCGAAGTTTTGAACTCAATTCAATACCTAATGAATGTGATTTCCGCGCGTCAGCTGAATAACGGCGTCCGCGTCGTAGTTGAAGGTGACAACTATCGCCAACGCCGAGCAGAAGCTCTTGGAGAAATGGCTCGTCGAATCGCATCGCAAGTCGTCGAACGAGGCGAAGAAGCTGTTCTCGACGCACTCCCGGCATTCGAGCGTCGCGTCATCCACCAAGCACTTGTCGATATGGAAGGCATCAACACGTACAGCGAAGGTGAAGAGCCAGATCGCTGCGTGGTCATTGCCCCCGCTGGCTAGTTCGTCAAAAGAAATCCGCGCCTAGAACCTACAAGGTCTAGGCGCGGATTTCAATTTAACGTAATGTAATATAAACCGTAGTTTATTCGGTAAATTAAGATATGGCCTATTGGCGCATGCAACTTCATCCAGGCGACTCAAACAATGCTTCAAAACATACATTGAATTGTCTTTCAAAAGGCATAGTCGGATTTGATTTCTTCGACGACATTGGAAATTTGCGAGGCGAACACGGAACAATTGACGAAAAGCAAAAGGATTATCTGAAGTTTGAGGATGAAATGGTTCCGGGGGATCATATACTAGTTATTTCTCATCACTTTCCATTTGCACTCGTTGAAGTATCAAGTGACTACGTATACGTTCCGAATGCGAAAGAAGATTTGGGAGTCTGGTTCAGACACTTACGGTTCGTTAAAGTTTGTCAATTTTACGCTGACTACTGTACGAATGCGAAAAGTTGGGAGGTAACAAAGATGACCGATACAATATCTCCATTGAGGGATGTAAATTCTAAATCTTACAGGTTGATCGAGGATTGGGTTCAATTCCTGAAATCTACGGAGATTTAAGAGATGGAGATCTAGTGCGGTTTGCCTGTGTTGAGCCTTAGAAATTGATGTGATGAGGGTAATGTTTTGAGCATGCCGTCGATGGTCAAACCTCGTGCTCTCAAACCCGGTTCTCACATTCGAATCACAACTCCTGCGTCTCCGTTGACAATGGAGAAAATCGCCGATGGAATCAAGTTCCTTGAACACGAAGGCTACAAAGTGAGCCTAAGTGAACACGTTTTTGACAAAAAATATTATCTCGCTGGTGACGACGAAACCCGCGCCGCTGACTTTATGGAAGCCGTCCGCGACCCGAGCGTTGACTGCATTATGTTCTCACGGGGTGGCTATGGATGTGCCCGGCTAATGCCTTATCTCAACCTTGAGGAAATCGTCGAGACAGGTAAACAAATTTGCGGTTTTAGTGATGTCACGACTCTCCACCTCGCCCTCAATAAGCGGGGTTTAGTTACTCTGCATACGCCAATGTTGATCACGTTAAGCGTTGAACGAGTTGACTGGGTCTACCAATCCCTCCGCAACATTCTCAAAGGCGACAATCCATTTGTACCCGAGGCAACACGGGCAGAAACTCTCGTTGGTGGAACGGCAGAAGGGGTCATCACGGGCGGATGTATGTGTTTGATGACCGATAGTTTTGGCACGGATTACGAACTCGACTGCAAAGGCAAAATCGTTGTGATCGAAGATGTAGATGAGCAACCTCATCGCGTCGATGCCATGCTCACAAACCTCCTCAACAACGGTCAACTCCAATCCGCTGCTGGAATTGTCATCGGCGAAATGACCGGCACGGATGAAATGGCCGATGAAAAAATTGGCTCTTGGCCGTGGCGAGAAATCATCGCCGATCGGGTCAAACCACTGGGCATCCCAAGCGTGATCAATTTTCCATTTGGCCACATGAAAACCATGCTGAGCATCCCAATGGGCGTCGCCGCTCGCTTTGATGCCGATGCCGGACGACTGGAACTTCTCGAGAGTTTTACATCGTAACGGTAGAATCTCGCATGAGCTGGCTGGGTGACGGCCGGTCCGGTTCGCCGGACTGGAGGAAAGTCCGGACTTCATAGGGCACGGCACCTGGCGCAAGCCAGGGCGGAGCGATCCGACGGATAGTGCCACAGAAAACAAACCGCCTCGGCAACGAGGTAAGGGTGAAACGGTGGGGTAAGAGCCCACCAGCGATTCGGGTGACCGGATCGGCTCGGTAAACCCTGCTGGAAGCAAGGCCAAATAGGGAGGGGTTGAGGTGGCCCGCTGACCCTCCGGGTAGGCCGCATGAGCTAAATCGTCACACAAAGACAGAATCCGGCTTATAGGCCAGCTCAAATCTATCTTAGTAACGAATCGTAAACGGCAAAACGGCTTTAAGAACAATTCGGTCAGTAAAAACGTTTGCTCTAGGATCGCCGATGAGCAGGAAGTACTCGGCGCCAAGTCGACCGCTCATTCGGTAGCTCAAGTACCAGTTTGATTCGCCATCCTGATACACTAAACGCCCACCAATCGATTCGTATTTGCTGAGATCGTAGTTAAGCCCAACGATGTGCTGAGTGCGATCCTCAGTTGAAAGCTGGAATTGGCTATTGGCGTTCATTTGTAATCGACCGCCAAAACGATATCTCAGTCCAATGCCATACCGTTGGAACGAATCTCCTCGGAAAGTGCCGTCCGAATAGTCTATTTCGATACGCCGGTAAGGATCGTACGTAGGGAATCCCACTCCAATATTAAAACTATGATCATAAATACCTTCAAAATTTGTGAAACCGACGCCCGTACCAACTCCAATTCCAGATTTGGTATTAAGTTCACCGTTGAGTGCGATGTTATTGCGATAAAACCCACCATTCAGTCGGTTATAGGTCGAGGCGCTGAATCCATAATTGTAGGAATTAAGCGGGCCAGATTTAGGCGTTAGTTCTTTGCTTAAAGAGCCATTAAACCCGTGCAAATTGGACTCGCGATTGAATCCGATGCGAGGAAAGAAGCCCTCGGAAATGGCAAGATATTCGATATTGCCGCTGTAGCCGGTTGTATTGAACATGGCACCAATATTGTTTCGCCAACCTGATCCTTCTTGCTGGTCGTCTGTAAACTGGTTGGTCAAAAAGTAAGTAAGTTCGCCTTTACGCGTAAAGTAGTTCATCAATCCAGCGATGTTGTTTTCACCACTTTTATCATTGTTAACAAGACCAAATTCGATGCTGTCGTTATCGTTAAAACGGTGGTTCGCCTTGACAACGCTTGCCCGACGTTTACCAAAATCGAGTGTTGTGAGTGCACCAAAAGTCGTTTTGTCATCGAGCTCGCCGTAAACATTAAAACCCGCATCGAAAAAGGGAATTCTCTGTGATGCAAAAAGCCGAGAATCAAATCCCATTCGCAAATAGCGCGAGCCTTCTTGGAAAAATGGTCGGTTTTCGTCGGCAAGTCGTTCAAAGTAAGAAAAATCGAGGGCAAGAATTGATGATTCAACATTCCGAAAGTCAGGATTGATAGTGCCAACAAGCTGAATCGAATCTGTCAAGCTGGTTTTGAAATCGAGCCCTGCGTTTGCCAGGATGCCATTACTTTTTTCATAACCGCCAAAAACATAGGGAAGCAAACTAAGGGACCGAGATCGAGGAACGTTAGGAACCATTGCTCCCGTCCATTTCGGTGTGAGTGAACTGTCACCGTTTGTGAATCGATAAATGTACGAATTTTGCTTTTTGGTGCGAAACCATCTCACGTTAAACGACAAGTCACGTAAACCAGAATTTGGCAGGCTCATGATTGACCATGGGATTTGCATTTCGCACTCCCATCCCGAGTCTGTTAATCGGCCATTTGCTTCAATCTCGCCGATCCATTCGGTCTTTGCCGCCCGACCTCCAGCTAATTGGATATCGGTAGCTCCGTTTGCATTGGTGCCAAATGAGTTAAAGTTGCTATTTGTTCCAAATGGATCAATCTGGAGGGCAATATTGTCGTTTCCACGAAGTGAAGAATTTGGTCGATACTCTTCTCGGATCACTTTTCTAGGATCTGTTTTGATCCGAGCCGCAAAATAGATGAATTTTTCATCATAGGAGATCCAAAACTCAGCGGGATCATCAGAGGCCAGATCGGTGTCGTTGTCTGTAAACCCTTCCCTCCGTGCTTCTGATGGATACTCGTCAAGTTCAATGTGTCCGTCAATCTTGGGTTTAGCTTGAACCGCAATCGCAGGGATGTCATAAGGCCCGGATGTTGGAACAATATCTGCGCAAAACGTGTTTCCGCTTAGACATGCCGTTGCCAATAGGCTAATGATTTTGAACTTTGTTAGAGACACCATGGAGCAGAACAACAATTGTTGCGCCTTAGTTTGCGCCCCATTGAATCTATGGGCCGTAAGACTATAATAGTGAGAGCGAAAGCGATGCCCAATTGGATTCCGATCCTTTTCGTTTTGCTGACCCAAGGGGCCGGCGGATCGATAGCAACGGTTCACCCGCACGATATGGTGCGGATGATTCAACTTGTCGCAAGATGGGAAGAATCAACTGCCGAGACAGCGGCCCAAAATTCACGTTTTAGCGGAAAATTACAATCTTGCTCGACAGCACGCGTTGAAGCCCAAGATTTTTCAGACGAACGAGACCACGCCTTAAGGTCAGCCGAAAATTCATCGAATCTCACTCGCGACGGACCGAGTTCACACTTTTAAACTCTTAAAATCGCTCCATAAGCGCAGCGATATTCTCAATCTGGCGTTGAAACGCCCATATGACATCACCCCAAAAACAAAACAATGCTGAAGTATTTGCGAAAGTTGCTTGATTCAAGCAACAAAGAAATTGCCAACATCATGCCAACGGTTGAAAAAATCAATCTATTGGAACCTGAATTTGAAAAACTGAGTGACGATGAACTGAAGGAGAAGGGCCCTCAATATCGAGCCCGAATCGTCGGCGGCGAAACCCTGGAAGAAATCCTTCCTGAAGTATTCGCCTGCGTCCGCGAAGTCTCTCGCCGCACCCTAGGAATGCGACAATTTGACGTCCAAATGGTCGGCGGAGTTGTCCTTCACCAAGGAAAAATTACTGAAATGCGAACCGGCGAAGGAAAAACCCTTGTCGCGGTTGCACCAATGGTTCTCAACGCAATGGGCGGGAAAGGCGCAAGCCTTGTAACTGTCAACGATTATTTAGCGCGCCGTGACGCTGTCTGGATGGGGCCGATCTACCATACGATGGGCCTCAGTCTCGGAATCGTTCAAGGACAAGGGGCAGATTCCGATGAGCTTGGTGGAAGCTTCATCTACGATCCTGGTCACCAACATAGTGATCCCCGTTACATGAGCCTCCGGCCATGCTCAAGGCGCGAAGCATATATGTGCGACATCACCTACGGAACAAACCACGAATTTGGTTTTGACTATCTGCGCGATAACATGGCATTCGAAAAAGATCAGCTCTCAATGCGCGAACTCAATTACGCGTTGATTGACGAAGTTGACTCCATCCTTATCGATGAAGCCCGAACGCCCCATATCATTAGCGGGCAGAGTGCCGAAGACGTCACGGTCTATGCACAAGTTAATGAAATCGTCAAAGACATGGTGCCCGAAGAGCACTACACCAGTGACAAGAAGAGCCACTCCGCAAGCTTCACCGAAGAAGGGATGGACTACTTGGAAGAAGCTCTCGGCATCGATAATATCGCCGAAGAGCCGCTACTCTTCCACCATGCCGGAGCCGCGATCAAGGCATACAGCTTGTTCGAAAAGAATATTCATTACGTTGTCAGAAACGGCGAAGTCGTCATCGTTGACGAAAATACCGGTCGAATGATGTTCGGTCGCCGCTATAGCGACGGACTCCACCAGGCGCTGGAAGCGAAGGAAGGCGTCGCAGTTCAACGCGAAAGTCAAACCGTCGCTGTCATTACATTCCAAAACCTGTTCCGAATGTACAACAAACTGGCTGGCATGACCGGAACGGCAAAAACCGAAGAAGATGAGTTCCGAAAAATCTACGGATTGGAAGTCATAGCAATCCCCACGCACCGCCCGATGGTTCGAAAAGATCAAGAAGATATCGTTTACAAAACAACCGATGCCAAGTATCGCGGTGTAGCGAGAGAAATTCTTCGCCTTTATACAAAGCAACAACCGACCCTCGTTGGAACCCGTTCAATCGAAACAACAGAGGTTGTTTCGAAGCGCCTTGAATCAGAAATGCTTCAAAAGCTGATTCTGACCGACTTCATCCTCGACAAGATCACCAACGAAAAGTCGATGGGCGCGCTCAAAAAGGAATCGGAAGTGTTGTTTTCAACTCCGTTACTTGATCTCAAGATGCAGACAATCAAAAATGTCTTGAGCGGGGCTGGTTTGCCGACAGATCCTTATGCGCCCGAAATCACTGACGCATTCCTATCCAAATACGACCTCAAGGATAACGGCGAAATCCTCAAGGAAGCATTGGGACACGGTGTACCACATAACGTTTTGAACGCAAAATTCCATGAGAAGGAAGCGTTGATCGTCAGCGAAGCTGGTCGAAAAGGCGCGGTCACCATTGCCACCAACATGGCTGGTCGTGGTGTCGATATTCTCTTGGGCGGACGGGTGCAAGATGACGAAGTCGCCAGTGCTCGTCAGCGCGACCACGACGAAGGCGGAGTCATCAGCGACTACGACGATACTTTCATTTCATTTCGCCGGGGTGGAAAAGAACGAGCTGCACCACCGCTACCGCTTGACGACACTGAGCGCCGCACGGCCGCAGAAGAGATCAGAAAGCTAGGAGGACTGTTTATTCTCGGTACTGAGCGTCACGAGAGCCGCCGAATCGACAATCAGCTTCGGGGTCGAGCTGGCCGTCAAGGTGACCCAGGTGAAAGCCGATTCTTCGTTTCTCTTGAAGATGAACTTTGGGCCATCTTTAACAAAAACATGATGGACAATCCAGTGCTCAAGGCTTGGCCAGAAATGGAAGAAGTCCGGGCCAAGTTCATAAGCGGAATGATCCAAAAAACTCAAGAGCGCATTGAAAACCACTTCTTTGAAGCGAGAAAGCACATTCTTGAGTACGACGATGTCCTAAATGCACAGCGCGAGCATATATACGGCATGCGTCGAGAGATTTTGCTCGGCAAGTCATGCCGAGATGAGATCACCAAGGGCATCGGTGCATTCATTGCCGAAACCGTAGAGTCAGGTCGGACAATGGACTTTGATACTGGCGATTTCACATTCGACCACGAGAAAGTGTACGAACGACTCAACGAAATGATGCCGCTCGTCGATCACATCAAATCAAGTGATTTTAACGAAATTCCGTACGGACAAGATATGGTAGGGCAACTCACAGCAATTGCGGGTGAAGAATACGAATCGAAGCGAGCAAAGAACGGTGATGAGCTATTCCAGGAATTGGAACGACAAGTCATGCTCCGCGCGATTAACGATTCTTGGATGGAACACCTCAAAATGATTGACTACATTCGGGAAGGTATCGGCCTTCGTGGATATGGTCAAACTGACCCGCTGGTTGCCTACAAAAAGGAAACATTTGATCTGTTCCAACATACATTGAAACAAATTCGAGACCAAGCGGTCAAAATGGTATTTTACGCCCAAATCAGAAGCGAGCAACCCCAAGAAATCCAGGCAGACCATTCAATGGGAGATGCGCCGATGTCAATGGTTGCGCTTGATGATGAGCCCGCGATGAAGGAAATCGATGTCAATTCAGTCGATTGGACACGGGTTGGTCGTAATGACGCTTGCCCCTGTGGAAGTGGTAAGAAGTTCAAACAGTGCCACTACCCAGTACTAAGAGCCGAAGGCAAAATCTAAAGATAAAAAACACTCCCAGGGGAAACTCTGGGAGTGACTTTTTAGTAAAGCCAACCGCGTTCGCGGTGCTTCATAATTCCCAGGACTTTAGCTAAGTCGTAAATGCCGGGATAGTCTGGCTTTTTTTCATTGAGGATTCGAAACAATCGTTTTGCTTCATCGTACTCAGACAATTTGTTTTTTAACTTGATCATCTGCGCTAAGGCGTCCGGCGAGTGTTCATCGAGTGCCAACTGATCCTCAATCATCTGTTCAGCCCAAATAAAGTTCCCTTCCTCTAAAAGATGGTCAGTATGGATGCGGAGAGCTTTCTTTAGTAAAGCGGGACAGAGCTTGTGCGCTGGTTCGAGTTCGAGCGTACGCTTAAACTCCCTAACTGCCCGGTATTCATCGCTTATGGTCATTAGAGCCAAGCCGTACCCAAAATGGAGCTCAGGATGATTGGGGCACCGATTAAGACCCGCTTGAAATACTTCAATCGCTTCAGTTGCACGACCGTCCGCGTGCAAAGCAAATCCTAATCCCAAAAACGCTTCTGTGCAGGCAGGCTGCTCGTCTAGCACGGAACGAAAAGCAGTAATCGCTTCCTCGAATTTTCCGGCAAGAAAGGTTTGTTTTGCATCAGCTAATTTTGATTGCATTCAGATTTTGCCCTCAATAATTATTAACGCACAAGCCGGGCCACGGTTTAGATGGACCCGGGCTAGATGCTAATTTCTTAACAGTTTTCTACAAAACGCCAGATGCAAGAAGACCAATGATCGTCGCAATGACGAGCACAAAAGTCATCATTACGCTTCCGCAACCTGCGCCTTTCTTTGCCGTGTCGCGGCCGGCTTTGCTTGCCTTCACATCTTGCTCATTGCCGCGAGTCATGATTCCGCCGCCAATCGCATCAACCATTTTTGAGCAGTGCGGACAGAGGCGAGAACGGCTGGGCATCATCTGTTTACAAGCTGGGCAGGGCAGCATTGCTGGAATATCACCATCGTAAACAGGTTGCTGACCAACTGTTCGCGAACCCTCCTTTGGTTGGGATGCGCCTGATTGTTGGTTCATTCCGCCGGTTATGCCTAGCGTTTCCGCTTCATCAGGAGCTTCTTGCTTATAAAGCCGATCTTCGGATAGCAACAAGTCGGCCCCGGTGTTATCTTTCTCAACATGAACCTCATCGGCCTCAGTAAAGTTGAAGCCCATTTCTTGAGCAATTTTTGCGCTTTTGGATCCTTGGCCAGTTTCGCGGTAATAATCAAGCAGTTTTCTGGCCGTATCAGCATCTTCCGGATCGCATTTATGCGCTTTTTCCAGAAACTGCTCAACTGCCAAGAGGTTGCCAATTTCTCGCATATGATCGCTATATCCAAGCAAACTTAGTTTGAGCGCTTCACGAGCCTTAACATGATTCTTGTCGTTATGCAAGGCGGCCTCAAATGGGTGAATCGCCCCTGCATGGTCGCCTTGAAGTTGATGAGCTAGGCCGAGTCCGTACTGAGATTCTGCGTCATCAAAGCGAACTACCGTTGCCGTTTTGAAAGCATCCACGGCTAACTTTGGTTGATTTGCCTCAATGTAGGCAAATCCAAGTTGTCTCCAGTGGCGCCAGTCTTCATGATGGGATTCAAGGTGAGCCGTCAATTCATCTATCGAATTCAACTCAATATCAAGATCTTCGCTGGCTTGCTGAGAAGGCATTTGGGAGACAACTCCCGCTGCACTCGGTTCGGGAACCGGCAATCCGTGGAGTTCCAAATCTTTTATAACTCCATGCTTCTTCCCTGATTGGCCAGTTTCGTCATAGTAGCCCAGGAGTTGCGCGGTAACACTCTCGTCGCCAATATCGTTTTTGTGTGCTCGTTCCAGATATTGTTCGACCGCGAGCAAGTTGCCGATCTGCCTCATATTATCAACGTAGGACATGAGGGACTTGTTGAGCGCTTTCTTTGTGGGACTGTGTTGTTTGTCGTGGCGCAATGCTTCCTCAAATGCTCGAATTGCGTGACTGTGGTCTCCAAGTTCTTGCAAAGCTCGACCAAATCCAAATTGACTTTCAACGTCATCCGATCGAATGACGGTTGCGGTTTTGAATGCATCATGAGCCAATTGAGCGTTGCCTGATTCCAATTCCAAATTTCCAATCGCCCGCCATGCCATCCACTGATCATTTTTTGAAGCAACCAAGGCTTTTAGCTCTGGGAGTGTTGTCGGGAGGTCAGCCGACTCATCGGAAACTTCTAAAGGAGCATAGTCTTCTCGATTTGGAATCGGAATCTCATGACGACGCATTTCTGTCATAGCAGAATCCAACTTTGTTGCCTGACCGGTGCGTTCGTAATAGCGGAACAATTGGATCGTTACGTCCTCGTTGCTCGGATCAAACTTATGGGCCTTTTCGAGATATTCTTCAACCGCAAGCAGGTTGCCAATGTTGCGCATATTCTCAACTTGAGCCATGAGCGACACACAGATTGCTCTTTTTGATTCTGGATGTTTGTGGTCTTGGCGGAGTGCTTCCTCAAATGCTTTGATTGCCTTGGCGTTGTCTCCAGCCTTTTGGTAGGCGATACCGTAGCCGTACTGACTCATGACATCGTCGTTGCGGATCAGTGTCGCCTTCCCAAACGCTTTGATCGCATCGTCGATGTTGCCGAGTTCAGTATTGGCAAAACCGAGGCCCCTCCAAGCCATCCATTTCTCAGAGTTTTCGGTAATAACTTCCGTGAAAATTGTGAAGGCTTCTTGGTAGTCGCCTTGGTCGAGTTTCGATTGACCTAACTCGATCTTTTCTTCGATTGATTGCATCCCACAAGCATTGTAGTAGAACTTTAGCCCTAAATCCAAACAAATTTGCGAGGTCGAGCGCGACTTTTCGGCGGGACCCCTTGCTCAGTATTTGGGCAAGTTCAATTTGAACGAGTCCGGTGGTGGTACTATTCGAGCCTGTCTCTGCCTGTCAGGGACTTACAACTGAACCACAGACCAGGTGTGACGGTGCTTGCTAAGGCCCACCCGATCAAACCAGTCTGGGAACGGTGGGTGAACAAATGGCCAAAGAATGTCTCATTTCAAAGCATAAAAAACTCGAAGCCCGTTGGGCCGAGTTCGAAAGCCGAAAAGACGCGATTGAAAACGATCAGAGCTTAAACAAAGATCAACGAGCGAAAGCTCTTGAGGCTCTTGAAGAATCGCGGATTAAAAATCGTCTCTACAAAACGCGTCGTTATAACCGATGCTCCGAAACTGGTCGCGCAAAAGGCTACTACCGATACTTCGGTGTCTGCCGCCAAGTGCTCCGCGAAAAAGCACACCTTGGCCACTTGCCGGGAGTGCAAAAGTCCAGCTGGTAACAGCTTAGGAGAGTTTGAATTATGCATAGCGATCCGATTGCTGACCTCTTGACCCGAATTCGCAACGGTCTCCACGCAAGCCACATGCACGTGGATGTTCCGATGAGCACGATTAAGGTTGAGATTGTCAAAATTCTCGAACAAGAAGGTTTTGTTAGCTCGCACGAAGTAATTTCCGAAGGGAAATTTCCTGTATTGCGAGTCCATTTGAAGTACGACTCACGCCGAAAACCGGTGATCCACAATATCAAACGGATCAGTACCCCCGGACTCCGCGTTTACCGAGCCGCAACCGAACTCCGCCCCGTGCGAAGCGGTCTTGCCACTCTGGTTCTGACGACAAGTCAGGGAGTCATGTCCGACCGGGAAGCACGCCGACGCAAAATCGGTGGTGAAGTGCTTTGCCAGGTGCATTAAGGAGCTGATCAGATGTCAAGAATTGGTTTGAAGCCTATCCCCGCCGTTGATAAGGTTACGATTGAAGTTAAAGATTCAATTGTTACCGTCAAGGGCCCGAAAGGCGAATTGAAACAACATATCCATCCTGCGCTGACCGTTGTCCAAGAAGATGGCGTGCTCCGCGTTGAGCGGCCGGACAATGAGCGCGAAAATCGCTCCCAGCATGGCCTCGCTCGCACTTTGATCAGCAATATGATCACCGGTGTGACCGAAGGGCACAAGAAAATGTTGGAAGTCCACGGAGTTGGTTACCGCGCCGCTGTTCAAGGCAAAAACCTTGTATTAAACATCGGGTATAGCCACCCGGTTGAAATTGCCGCTCCCGATGGAATTCTTTTTGAAGTACCTCAACAAGAAAAGGGTCAAGCCCTCACAATTCATGTGAGCGGAATTGACAAAGCGCTTGTTGGACAAGTTGCCGCCGACGTTCGCAAGAGCCGCAAGCCCGATCCTTACAAGGGGAAAGGCGTGCGATATAAAGGTGAAGTCGTTCGGACTCGACCCGGTAAGAGGGCCGGTAAGTAATAAGGAACACCCAAGATGGCAGTTAAACCACGAAGCTATATGCGCAAAGCACGACATGTGCGCATTCGCAAGCATCTTGCGGGCACTCCTGAGCGACCGCGCCTGGCAGTATTCCGCAGTAGCAAGCACCTGTATGCACAGTTGATTGATGACGTAAATCGAGTCACGTTGGCCGCGGCCAGCACGACCGAGAAAGACCTGAAAGCCACGGATACCGTGGATGGAGCAAAGACCGTTGGTCAAGCTCTAGCAAAACGCGCCTCTGCGAAAGGCGTCAAGAAAGTGGTCTTTGATCGAGGCGGTTTCCAATACCACGGAACCATCGCAAGCCTCGCCGACGGCGCCCGAGAAGGCGGCCTGGAGTTCTAATATGGCAAGAGGACCACGAATCGTTGGCCGACGACAGTCGGCACTAAGAAATACGGACGGACCGCAATATGACGTGCGGGTAATTCGTTCCAACAAGGTTTTCAAAACCCACAAGGGCGGTAAGACCGCATCCTGGTCAATGACCGTCGTTGTTGGGGACAACAAAGGCAAGGTTGGGCTTGGACTCGGTAAAGCGCGGAACATTCCTGACGCTCTCAGAAAGGCTGAAGAAGCCGCGCGCAAGAACATGTTTGATGTTCAATTGATTGGTGAAACAATTCCCCATGCAATTGAAGCTGAGCACGGTTCTGCGCGAGTTATTCTGCGCCCGGCATCACCTGGGACTGGTGTTAAAGCTGGTTCTGCCGTTCGACAGTGTCTAGAAGCTGCTGGCGTGCACAACGTGCTCGCCAAGTGCCTCGGAAGTCGAAACGGTGTTAACTTGGCTTACGCAACCATCAAGGCCTTCCGCGAAATGGAAGCCCCAGAATCAGCAGCCAAACGACGCGGAGCAGATGTAAACGACCTAGTGCCCTGGTTAGCCAAGGCTCGAAAAGAGGAGTCTGACAATGCTTAAGGTAACCCTAGTCAAGAGCAAAATTGGTAATACCCCGGCAAACCGCGCAACAATCAAGGCACTTGGGCTCAACAAAATTAGTAGCTCAAACACTTTTGATGATAGCCCGGTTGTTCGGGGCATGATCCACAAGGTCAAGCACCTTTTGAAAGTTGAAGAAATCGAAGGCGGCACCGTAGTTCGGCGCCGACGAGACGGCAAAGCAACCAGCGAAAAGCGCGCGGGCAAAACCGCAAGCAAGGCATCCGTTGCAAAGCCAAAAACTTCTGCCGACATGAAGCCTGCCAAAAAAGTTGCGGCAGCTCCTGTCAAAAAAGAGGCTGCGCCCAAAAAAGCTCCAGCTAAGAAAACCACCGCTGAGGAAAAACCAAAGCGCACGACAAAAAAGAAATCTGACGAGGCTTAATCATGAATTTGAATGATCTCACCCCGAATCCGGGCTCAACCAAGCGCAAGCGTAGAATCGCTCGTGGTATTGGGAGTGGAATGGGAAAGACAGCTACCCGAGGAACCAAAGGGCAAAAGGCTCGACGCCAAATCCCGAACTGGTTTGAAGGTGGTCAAACCCCAATCCATCGCCGACTTCCGGTCAAGAAGGGATTCCGCAATATCAACCACAAGGAATACGCAATTGTAAACCTGGACGACCTTGAAAAGCATTTCAAGGCCGGTGAAACCGTAACTCCAGAAACAATTGTCGAACGAGGCGTCATGAGCGACCTCAAAGATGGCTTGAAAGTACTCGCTTTCGGAGAACTTAAAATTAAGCTCACCGTAAAAGCAAATAGATTCAGCAAAACGGCAATCGCAGCTATCGAAAAAGCTGGCGGCGAGGTCGTTAACCTGTGAGCTACACCGGGTCAGGCACAAGTAAGGGCGCGGGCGATAAAGGTCTTCGATTCTCTTTAATCGAAACCTTGCGACGCGCGTGGGCGGATGAAGATCTTCGCGGTCGACTCCAGTTCATTATTTTGATCCTTGCCGTTTACGCATTGGGTGTAAACGTTCCTGTCCCGGTTCCTGGCACAAGCCCCGCCGCAATCGAAGAGTTGGTGCGAACCAACCCTATGTTCCAAATTATCAACACGATTGGTGGTGGAGCATTTAAGCGGATCTCCATTTTTGCGCTTGGTTTGAACCCATACATCGTTGCTTCAATCATTCTTCAAGTTTTCACATACGGTCATCCGAAGTGGAAGGAAGAAATGAAAGAGGGCGGCGAATATGCGCGGCGCCAACAAAATAAACGAACTCGCATTCTAACAATTGGCCTTTGTATATTCCAAGGAATGGGACTACTTAACATGATGGGTGCGGCTGTCGCAGGCGTTTTGCCAATTCACCGCTTCATGATCATTCTGTTCTGGACTGCCGGTTCAATGTTCCTTCTTTGGCTAGGTGAGCAAGTGAGTGAGCGAGGCATCGGTAATGGTATTTCAATTTTGATTTTCACTGGGATCATTATTTCACTTCCGGGAATCCTCCAGCAACTTGGAGAAGGAGCATCGCAAGGTTTGATCGAATGGTGGCGGCTCGTCCTCCTGGCCCTGATTTTCTTTGCAACGACCTGGTTTGTTGTCCTTTTCACAATCGCTCAGCGTCGAATTCCGATTCAACATATGAGGCGGAATTTTGGAACAAAAGCCGTTGGTGGACAGGTCAGTTATTTGCCAATAGCCGTCGCTATGGCTGGAGTTATCCCAATCATCTTTGCGATAACCCTCATCTATATGCCGCAACAGTTCATGATGATGTTCCCTCCCGATAGCGTGCCTCACAACATCCTCTTCCAGATTTCAGACCTTTTGTCGCCAGACTTCACTAAACCGAAGGGGTATCTCGGCGCACTAATCTACATGGGAATGATCTTTGCATTCACTTATTTCTGGACAGCCCTGCAATACAACGTCGAAGATATTGCTGACAACCTGAAAAAAGGTGGAAGTTACATACAAGGTATTCGACCAGGAAACCAAACGAAGGACTTTTTGAACGGAGTCGTTTCCAGAATTACATTCATTGGTGCAACATTCCTATCAATCGCGGCTTTGACACAGTTCATCTTGCCGCTCGTTGTTCGGCTTCAAGGGATCGGTCTCGTGGCTGGAACTTCACTCCTCATCATGGTCAGTGTTGCATTGGAAACGATGCGTCAGCTTGAAGCGAACCTCATCACCAAGCAGTACGAGGGGTAATTCTTGCCTTATCGTCTGATTCTGATTGGCCCCCCAGGGGTTGGAAAAGGAACCCAGTCGGTTTTGATTGAAGATCGATTGGGACCCAAACCGCTCTCGTCAGGAATGATTTTTCGATCAGAAATTGACGCTCAAACAGACCTTGGTGAACTCGCGAAGAGTTACATTGACCGTGGAGAACTTGTACCGAATGGCGTCACTATTCAAATGATGCTCAAGCGAATTCGGACATCCGAAGTGCAACAGCGCGGTTTTATTCTCGATGGCTTTCCCCGAACTGTGCGCCAAGCCGAAGCTCTGGATGAAGAACTCAAGAAAGCCAAGATTGAACTTGATGCGGTTGTCTCCCTCGAGGTAGATGATGCAGTAATCATTGAACGGCTTTCAGGCCGACTAGGATGCACCAAATGCGGCGCAATCTATCATAGGATCAATAAGCCGCCAAAGCGTGATGGCTTCTGCGATAATTGCAACAGTCCGGTGATTATTCGCGAAGACGATAATCCAGAAACAATTAGTGAGCGCCTCCGCGTGTTTCGGGAAAATACTGCTCCCGTGGTTGACCACTATGCAACTCAAGGCAAATTGATTCGAGTCGAAGCTAGCCGGGATCCAGAAGTTGTTTATACAGAGATCAAGGATAAACTGACTTCGTGATTCACTTAAAGAACGGATCAGAGATTGCCAAAATGGGCTTGGCAGGCAAAATTATCACTAAGACCATGAAGGAAGTTAGTGGCTCAATGGTCGCCGGCAAGACCAGTCTGCTTGAACTCGACGCCTTAGCTGAAAAAATCATTACGTCCGAAGGAGGCATCCCCAGCTTTAAAGGCTACCGCGGTTTCCCGGCATCAGCTTGCATCAGTGTTAACGATCGAGTTGTCCACGGCATTCCAGATGCCTATATCATCCAAGAAGGCGACATAGTTTCTCTTGATTTTGGTGTCATTTGGGATGGGTGGCATGCAGATTCGGCTTGGACATTCCCGGTCGGTAAGATAAGTGACAATGCTCGTAGGCTGATGAACATTACTAAGGAGTCACTCTATCAAGGCATTGCTCGCGCCCGAATTGGCAATCGTGTCGGCGATATTTCTCACGCCGTCCAAACATACGTCGAGAAAAATGGATACTCAGTTGTCAGAGATCTCGTCGGACACGGCATAGGTCAGAGCCTTCACGAAGAACCAAGTGTCCCCAATTTTGGTAAACCCCGGAAGGGTGCGGTGTTGAAAGGTGGGATGACATTTTGCATTGAACCGATGGTCAACGAAGGCACAGCTCGGGTGATGACTCTAGACGATGACTGGACGGTGGTAACCGAAGACGGTAAACTGTCGGCACACTACGAGCACACGGTGGCGGTGACTGGCGACGGTCCGCTCATTCTCACCGAGCAAGAGTAAGCAACAGGAATTTATGGCGAGACGATATCAAGGTGGTCGCGGACGCGGCGGTAGGGGCGGAAGCCGGGGCAAGAGTGCTAAGCCTGTAGAAGAATCAACTAAGGAAGAGGGGATTCAGTTAGATGGAATTGTTATTGAGAATCTTCCAAACCAACAATTTCGGGTGCAACTTGTCGAGACTGAGCAAGAGGTTCTCGCCTATGTTAGCGGGAAAATGCGTCGGCACTGGATAAGAATCATGACGGGTGACAAGGTCACCGTCGAGTTTTCTCCCTACGATATGGAGCGCTGCCGTATCGTTTATCGCTTCAAATAGTGCTAACTCATTAGGTCGCAGTCCTACTAAATCCTGATTCGAGGGGTGACAAACAAAAAAACCTCGGGTCCTTACTCCCGAAATTGAGCGATGTCCGGCAGATTGCAGCCGACATTGGTATAATTCTCCCTTGCGTCGGGCCAGTTTTGGTCTACACGCAAACCTACCGCTTGCTTATTTTGACGATGTCAGGTGAGCAAACGATTCACAGCGGATAGTGACTCATCATGAAAGTTCGGGCCAGTGTAAAAAAAATGTGCGACAAGTGCAAGATCATCAAGCGAAAGGGCGTGGTGCGGGTTATCTGCATCAATCCTAAGCACAAACAACGCCAGGGCTAATTCAGAGCAATAAGGAATCAACAAGAGTAAACAAACATGGCGCGTATTGCAGGTGTAGACCTTCCAAGAGACAAAGCCGTCTATTACGGCATCCAAAGAATCTTTGGCATCGGACCAAAGAAAGCTGCGGAAATTATTGAGAAATCCGGCATCGATGCTCGACTGAAAGTCCGAGATATGACTGAAGAACAAGTCGGTCAATTGCGAAACATTATCGATCAAGATTATCAAGTTGAAGGGGATCTGCGCCGAGAAATATTCTCCAACATTCGCCGCCTCATGGAAATTGGTTGCTACCGCGGAATTCGCCATCGCCGCGGACTTCCGGTCAGAGGTCAAAACACACGATTTAACGCAAGAACCCGAAAAGGGAAAGCCAAAACCGTTGCCGGTAAGAAGAAGGCCAAGAAGTAACAGGTTTAGACAGATATGGCACGCAAAAACACCAAAACCAGCAAGGCAAAAGACAAGCGACAAGTCGCTCACGGTCAAGCCTTTATCCACGCCACTTTTAACAACACCATTGTTACAATCACTGATCCCCAGGGCAACACGCTTTGCTGGGCCAGTGCTGGTCACGTTGGCTTTAAAGGAAGTCGAAAAGGCACTCCGTTTGCAGCGCAACTCGCGGCCGAAAGTGCAGCTAAGAAATCCAACGCCCATGGGATGCAATCCGTGGACGTTTTCGTTTCTGGCCCCGGCGGTGGACGAGAAACCGCAATTCGATCCCTTCACCAAAACGGCCTTGAAGTCAAATCTCTGCGCGACGTAACTTCCGTTCCTCATAACGGTTGCCGCCCGCCTAAGAAGCGACGTGTCTAAGATTTTCCCCCAACTGACAAAATTATGCCCCACATTCAAACCCTGGAACTCGAAAAGGATTACGCGAAATTTGTTCTCGAACCGCTAGAACGCGGCTACGGACAAACGATCGGTAACGCCCTCAGGCGCGTCTTGCTCAGCTCAATTGCTGGTGCGGCCGTCACCGCTGTCCGCATCGACAAAGTGTTCCACGAGTTCTCAGAAATTCCTGGCCTCAAAGAAGACGCAACTGAATTTCTCCTGAACCTCAAAGATCTTGCAATTGCCGTGGATCCTGACATGGCAATCCCAGAAGAAATCGTTCTAAAGCTGGACGTCAAAGGGCCGGGCCGGGTGACTGGTGCTGATATCGAATGCCCCGAAGGCGTTGAAATCGTCAACTCTGACTGCTATTTGGCAACGATCAGCGAAAAAGGCTCAAGCCTTGTTGCTGAACTCTATGCAAGCTGGGGTTCTGGTTACGTTCTTCCTGAAAAACAAGAAAAGTACAAGGGAATGATCGGCATTTTGACCACTGGGAGCCAGTTCACTCCGGTCAAGAAAGTCAACTACATCGTTGAGGCGACCCGGGTTGGTCAACGAACCGACTACGAACGTTTGATTATCGAAGTATGGACAAATGGTGCACTTTCACCAAATGACTCGGTAACTCAGGCCGCACAAATTTTGGATCGTTACTTCCGCATGTTCTTCGACCTCGGTCGAGCAAGTGCAGAAGAAATGACCGATGTGAGTGTTGCTTTGGAAGAAGAAACCAGCAACGTTCCAGATATCAAAATTGAAGAATTGGACTTCAGCCAGCGAACGTTTAACTGCCTTCGCCGCGCTGGAATCTTGAACCTTCGCCAACTCGCGTTGGTGACCGAAATGGACTTGAATGGCATCCGTGGCTTCGGTAAAAAGTCACTGACCGAAGTCCGAGATACCCTTGCCGCACACGGCATCGATCTTAAGCCAAGCAAAGGCGGCTACATCAACCTCGACGCACTAGAAGACGAGGACTTTTAAGGAAAAACGAAATGCGACACAAGGTTGACCGACGTAAATTAGGATTGCCAAGCGATCAGCGCAAGGCGCTATTGACAAACCTGGCCCGCCAGTTTGTGCGGCATGGGTACGTTCACACGACTCTAGGTCGTTCAAAGGAGCTCAGAAGAATTGTTGAGCGCCTGATCACGCTTGGTAAGAAGAACACCCTCTCTTCCCGACGTGAAGCACGAAAGATTTTGGTTGGTCACTCCGCCAGCAGCCCAAAGCCCGTAAAGCTTTTGGCCGGCAAGAGTGACGCCGAAAAAATGCAAATTTTGGTTGACAAAAGTTTGATCAACGGTGAAGATCTTGTGAAGCACCTGTTCGATCACGTTGCACCTCGCTACGCGACCCGCAACGGTGGCTACACCCGATTGACCCGAACCGGTCAGCGGCGAGGAGATGCGGCCGAAACCGCCGTCCTCGAACTTGTCGACTAATCAACGAGTTAAGTTAACCGTCGCTTACGACGGTTCTGACTTCTGCGGCTGGGCGTCGCAGATCGGGCAGCGAGCTGTCCACAGCACTTTGAAAGAAGGACTTTGCCGAGTAATCGGTGAAGAGGTTGAGCTTTGGGGCGCGAGTCGCACAGATGGCGGCGCGCATGCCCTCGGTCAGGTTTGTCATTTCGACTGTCCCGTATCCATTCCCATAGAGAATTGGCCACGGGCAATGAACAAGCTTCTGCCAAAAGATGTTTCGGTCATTAAAGCCGAGGCAGTCGATCCAGAATTCAATTCTCGATTTATGGCACTCAAGCGGCACTACCGATACCGAATCCTCGAGCAGGTTAGGGATCCACATCGAACGAGATTTGCCCACTACACACATCGCAAACTTGATCTGCAGAACATGCAAATCGCAAGTCAAAAATTGGTGGGCGAACACAACTTTCTCGCCTTCAGCCAAGAACTTGAAGTTGAAAAAAATATGGTTCGTACGCTGTTTAGAGTAAGTCTTCAAAAACAACGAGACGAGATTGTTCTCAATGTTCATGGAACGGCATTTGTACGAGGAATGATGCGCAGAATCGCAGGAAGTCTTTTAGAAATTGGACGAGGTCAAAGACCCGTTGAATGGATCGATGAACTTCTGAGTGCAAAAGAAAAAAGCTCAATTGATTGGCCCCCGGTACTCCCGGCATGCGGACTAACCCTCATGCGTGTGAGTTACGGGCGATACCCTTCAGATCACAGATTTAAAAACCGCGACGAGCAATCGGCGCAAAATGAATAAAGGAAAAGGACAAGTATGAATAGAACGACGACAACTAAGCCGGCTGATGTCGAGCGAAAATGGCACATCGTTGATGCAACTGGCATCTCGGTGGGTCGTCTCGCCGCGCAAGTCGCGCAGGTGATCCGAGGCAAGCATAAGGCAAATTTCGCTTATCACATCGATAACGGCGACTTTGTAATTATCATCAATGCCGATAAGGTCGAACTGACTGGCACCAAAGCAAAAGAATTGATTTATTGGCACACGGGTTGGCCCGGTGGTATCCGCAATATTAGCCGCGGCGACCTCCTGGAAAAGAACCCTGTTCGCCTCGTTGAAAAAGCGGTTTGGGGAATGTCCCCGAAGGGCCGACTCGGACGACAAAGCATCAAGAAATTGAAAGTATATGCTGGTGGCGAGCATCCACACGCCGCACAAAACCCGACCCCATTGGAGGTCAAGTAACCTAAATGCGATTTGCAAACCCTAATCAATCCTACGGCACTGGCCGACGCAAGAGCGCAATCGCTCGCGTTTGGCTCGAGCCTGGTGATGGCAGCATCACTATCAACGGTCGCGAATTCAACGCGTACCTTTGCCGACCCGTTCTCGAAATCCTGGTCAAGAGTCCGCTAGTTGCTATCGATTCCGATAGCCAATACAGCGTAAAAGCTCTCGTTAAGGGTGGCGGAGTTGTTGGTCAAGCAGGCGCAATCAAGCTTGGTATTTCACGAGCATTGGTTCAGCGAGATGAAAACCTTCGAAAGGCTCTGCGAGCGGGTGGATTCCTTACCCGAGACGCTCGAGTCAAAGAACGGAAGAAATACGGTCGGAAGAAAGCCCGACGTGGCTTCCAGTTCGTCAAGCGCTGAGCGCAGAAACGAATCCTTTTCCAAAGTCTGGCGAGCAGAGAAATCTACTCGCCAGTCTTTTTTTGTTTCCGCTTTGCGCGCCGTTCTTTAATTTTGGCTTCATAGCCGTGATCACTCGGCGTGTAGTAGGGCGTCGCAAGACCAGAGTTCTCCGGCAAATAATCTGCTTCGACCCAACCACGATGGTCATCGTGCGGATATTGATACCCTTTTCCATATCCGTGCTCTTTCATCCCCGAATGGGCCGCATTGCGCAAGTGGAGTGGCACGGGCGGCAGTTTCCCAGCCTTGATGTCGGCAATCGCTTTGTCAATCGCAACATAAGCGCGATTACTCTTCGGTGCCTCCGCCAAAAATGTCACGAGCTGCGCCAAGATGATCCGGCTCTCCGGCATCCCCACCGTCGCAACCGCCGTTAATGCGGCACTTGCCATAATCAACGCCTGAGGCTCGGCGTTGCCAATGTCTTCACTCGCCAATATGATTAAACGACGCACAATGAAGCGAGGGTCTTCTCCCGCTTCAATCATCCGCGCCAGGTAATGCAGGGCCGCATCCGAGTCCGAACCGCGAATACTCTTGATGAATGCGCTAATCGTATCGTAGTGACTATCCCCCTTTTTGTCATAGCGAATCGATTGCCGCTGTAGAACTTGCTCCAAAGTCGACAGGGTCACTGATTCGCCTGGTTTGGTCATCATCACCCCCGTTTCCAAAGCATTCAGCAAGAGCCGGGCGTCCCCGTTGCTTATCTGCAACAAAAACTCAACCGCCTCTGACTCAATCGTGCACTTCGCCGCTCCTATTCCCCGAACTTCATCCGTAAGTGCCGATTGAATTAAATCCTCAAGATGAGAAGGTTCAAGTGGCTTAAGCGGCAACACTCTCGCTCGCGATAGCAAAGCATCATTCAGTGCGAAATAGGGGTTTTCTGTCGTCGCGCCAATGAATCTAAACGTGCCATCTTCAAGATATCCAAGCAACGAATCCTGCTGAGACTTGTTGAAGTGGTGGATTTCGTCAACCAATAAAAGTGTTGTTTTCTGATTCAGTTGATAGCGAGATTTTGCTTCCGTCGCGGCCTTTCGAATATCAGCGACCCCCGCCGTAACCGCGCTCATGCTCACTAATATAGAGTCAGAATAGTACGCTATGATATTTGCGAGGGTTGTTTTCCCGCATCCCGGTGGTGCCCAAAGGACAACTGATCCGAGTTTGCCTTGGCGAATCGCCTGCTCAATTGCTGAACCTGGTGAAAGAAGGTGTTCCTGGCCGACATAGTCGTCAAGAGTTTGGGGCCGCATTCGGCTCGCAAGCGGCAGATCGGCAGGATTGATTCCCTTGGCCCCAGAATCAAATAGGCTCATCAGATTCGTTCTTAATCACCCAACTGCCCACAACGACTTCTTCGGACTCGTCCTCGGGTTTTTCCTCATCCGGATCATGCAAAACGATTACGTTGTCTTCTTCTAGCTCGGGGTCAACTAAGATCGGTGCTTCCCAATCCGCTTTAGGCGACTGCGTCAGCAAATTTCCAAGAACGCCATTGACAAATGCACCGCTTTCGGCCGAGCCGAACCGTTTGGCGAGATCGACCGCTTGCGAAATCGTTACTTTGGGCGGCATATCTTCAAGATGGAAAAGTTCGTATGCGGCAATCTGCAATACAACATGGTCAGATATCGCAATGCGCCCAAGTGTCCAGCCACCGGCGAGAAGCGGAGCAATTTTTCCATCAAGTTCCTCGTACGTTTCGTTGATTCCCTTGACAATTGTTTGAACAAATTCAGCCGCTACACTTGAAAGCTGATGGCGAGATGTGGCAGCTGCCAGCGCAGAATCCATGTCGGGATTTCCGACTTTTTGCATGTAAAGTGTCTGAAATGCAACTTCTCGCGCAAGCCGCCGCGAGTGACTTTGATTACTGACTTCAGGCTCAGACATTGGCTGCAGCCTCTTGCAGGAACTCACCAACAAAGGCCGTACTCACGTCACCTGAAACATAGCGGGAATGCCGAACGAGGCGGCGAAGGAACGGAATATTGGTTTGAATACCTTCGACATTGAACTCATCTAGTGCTACTTGCAGCCGTCTGACAGCGAGATCACGCGTCTCGGCGGTAACAATGAGCTTTGCGATCATCGGATCGTAGTAGGGCGAAACCGTGAACCCAGAATAAACATGGGTGTCTAGTCGCACTCCTCGGAACCCTGGCGGATCCCACCGCGTGATTTTCCCCGTGCTTGGAGCAAAATCTCTATCAGGGTCTTGGGCGGTAATTCTGGCTTCGATCGAATGGCCTTTCAGTTGAATATCTGCTTGCGACATTGGCAACTTTTCGCCAGCCGCAATCCGAATTTGCCACTGAACAAGATCAAGTCCGCTTACCATTTCCGTAACCGGGTGTTCAACTTGAATTCGGGTATTCATTTCGAGGAAATAAAATTCTCCCGAAGAATCCAGCAGGAATTCAACCGTTCCGGCGTTGGAATAACCGACTTCTTTGGCGACCCGAACAGCAGCAGCGCCCATTCGCTCCCGAAGATCTTGAGTCAAGACAACGCAAGGTGCTTCCTCAACAATTTTCTGATGGCGTAGATTTTGGACTGAACATTCTCTTTCACCTATATGGAGAACATTGCCGTGTTCATCGCCGAGAATCTGAATTTCAACGTGTCGTGGCCGAATAACACATTTTTCAACCAGCATTTCGCCGTTGCCAAAACTGGCTTGAGCCTCGGCTTGGGCAGTTTTGAACGCGTGGTGGAGTTCGTCTTTCGAATCAACTCGCCTTATCCCGCGACCCCCGCCGCCAGCAACGGCCTTGAGCAGCACAGGATAACCAATCCGCTCCGCCCAATCCATTGCGTCATGCTCGGTTGGTACCGGCCCTGTGGAACCGGGAACTACAGGACACTCCGCTTTAATCGCCGCTTCCTTAGCTTTCGCCTTGTCACCCATCGATTCAATCGCGGGAACCGACGGGCCAATGAATTTGATCCCCATCGAAGCAAGTGCTTCGGCAAAACTGGGACGCTCACTAAAGTATCCAAATCCCGGATGAACTGCTTCTGCACCCGTTATTTCGCAAGCCGATAAAACGTTTGCAAGATTCAAGTAGCTTTCAGTATTAGTACCAGCACCAATGCAGATGGCTTCATCCGCCATATCAACATGGCGTGAGTCTTTGTCTGCTTGGCTGTAGACCGAAATAGCTTCTATTCCCAATTCGTGGCAAGCACGAATAACCCGACAGGCAATCTCGCCTCGGTTTGCGATCAAAATGCGTTTGAACATCAGTACTTTTCATGCCCCTTGTGCGGACAACTTACAATTCCTGTCATGGGATCATAGTTATAGCGTTCTTCTCCGACTGGACAAGCATAAAACTGTGTGCCAAGTTTTGTATCTTCAAGTGCTTGTGGAAATGTGTTTTCAACCGGATCTGTCGCAATAGTAATCCCGCTTCGCAACTGCCCCAGATTGCTCATGCAAGTCGCATCTTTTCCTCGGTAGATTCCTTTTCCAATAAGCGTTTCGCCTTTACCGTCTGCACGCTCAGCTGACTTTCCGCCCAAGAAATTTCCTCCGGTAGTGAAAATCACAATTGCCAAAATGACAATGAAAACCGCGACCAAAACTCCAACAAGGCTGTTTCCGCTATGGTTTTTCATCAAACCTCAACCTCCAATAAGCACTTTCCATACTCAACCGGTGAGCCATCCTCGACAAGCACTTGAACTACTTTTCCAGAACAAGGCGATACAATTTCATTTGAAATTCCTAATGCAAGCACTTCTCCAACGGTTTGGCCACTCTTGACTTCAGTTCCAATTTTGATAACGTCGGGAAGCCATTTTACATAGCCGACAACCGGAGAACACACCAACTCGACTGTCGGCCCTGAGGCTATTCCTTCATCATCTGTCCAAGTGTCACCCCAAGTGAGAGCCTCTTCGCTAAGAGTTGCCTGGAATACTGAGTCACCGGCTCTGAGCTTGATGCTTCTAAATCCGCCATCACGTGCGGAGGTAAGCGCCTTTCGGATTGCTTCAGATTCGAGCGGATTCATTTTCTTAACCCTAAGTTTACCGCCGTGCTACAAGATGGTATTACCGATCCCAAATTCATAGGGGACAAATAAAAAAGTGGGACACAACTGGAGAGGAGCA
>JBJXDW010000026.1:0-9335 GCA_046154445.1 Fimbriimonadaceae bacterium
CGGCTATCAATCCCACTTACTGTCTTGTAAGAGTAAATTCCATTCCACCCGTCGCTCCACCCGCGACTCGAGTCTCTAACCGACGATTCTGCGCCGCCGGTTGCAAGAAGTTTCCATTTATCTCAACCGTTCCTTTGGTCTCCCGGTCATTCGTATCGTTCCACCGCCAGACATACCGGAAAAACTCAGCATCATCGATGTAACCGCCATTAAAAAATTGAGTTTGTTGATTACTGTCTGTCCGTTGCATTTCAACTTGGGCACCACCAAACGAATCAACCGTCATAATCATAAATCCACTACTTTCAACCGAATTCCCACTTGAACTAAACACCTGAAACGGGCCACTCCAAGTTCCTTGAAAAGCGTTCTTGGAACTCGATCCGCCACAACCCGAAATCATCAATGCCACGACCAAACCAGCTGTTGCTACATAAACTTTTTTCATGTTCAATGACCTGCACTCTGGTAGACGATCAAGGCTCATCTGAATTTCAAATAGTCTGGGCCAGGTAAAAACGCTTGTTTTTAAATAAATATGCTGAATTGTGCATATTCAGCCCTAAGTGAAGCGAAACACTTTGAGAACTCATTGGTAAAATTGAGCTAGTGCGTAGAGATTGTCTACGCTAGGATTGGAAAAAAATGCGAAACATCGCCGTGATCTCACTTATCGCCGTCTCTGCTCTCAGCATGGCTGTCAGTATTCCTTACTCCACTGGGTTCGAAACGACCGAAGTGCCAGCTTGGGGTTCACCTAACCCCGCAACAAACGTCGATTGGAATGGTCTCAACAATTGGCGAGTAAGCACGGCTCAAAAATTCGCCGGAGTGCAGTCCTTGCAAGCAACGACAAACGGAACAACCGCTTTGCCGAGCACAACAATTCAACCTACATCATTTTTAGCATCGCAAAACCAAGGTCAGATTCAAACCAACGTCAAACTTTATCTCGATAGCACGTCACAGTTCGGAACAACATCGGTCAACAACGTTCACGGGCTTTCATCGAACATCACATGGAACAGCGGGATTTCCAGCCGAGCAATCAGAATCGGTGTCCAAAACAACGGCAATGTTGTCCTTTGGACCAATTCTACTTTCACATATCAAACCATTGGAACAATTTCCAGTTTTCAAAATCAGTGGCTTGATCTCAATCTCATCCTGGATACGACGAATCAAAACGTTGGTTACAACTTTGCAATCTTAAACTCGTCAAACACCCAGGTATTTGCTGGCAGTGGGAACATTCTCACAACACCGGTTACAGATGCGCGTATCGCTTTCACATCCGTAGTCGCCGTTGCTAACGGTTCAGGTGGACCGATGAATGCTTTTTACGATAACTTCAACATAAGCCAAGCCGTTCCAGAACCGGCATCAATGACCATTCTTGGTCTTGGCGCTGCCGCTCTCCTCCGCCGACGCAAGAAGTAATCTTCTCTACCTTCTCCAACAAAAGCCGATCAGATCATTCTGGTCGGCTTAACTATTTTCAAGATAAACTAACTCCATGAGCAACACCCTTGGCACCGACGCCAAGCCAAGAACCGTCCGAAGCCCACGCGGCAACAAACTCACCTGCAAAAACTGGCAGATCGAAGCCGCCTATCGGATGATCCAAAACAACCTCGACCCCGAGGTCGCCGAACGCCCCGAAGACCTCGTCGTCTACGGTGGAATCGGCAAAGCTGCTCGAAACTGGGAGTGCTTCGAAGCCATCCTGAGAGCCTTAGAAAACCTCAACCCCGACCAAACCCTCCTTGTCCAATCTGGAAAACCCGTTGCTGTTCTTCAAACCGACACGGACGCCCCCCGGGTGCTCATCGCAAACTCAAATCTCGTCCCCAAATGGGCGAACTGGGAACACTTCCACGAACTTGATCGCAAGGGCCTCATGATGTACGGCCAAATGACCGCCGGATCGTGGATCTACATCGGTTCGCAAGGCATCGTCCAAGGCACCCACGAAACATTCAACGAATTGGGTCGCCAGCACTACAACGGTGACTGGTCGAACAAGTGGATTCTCACCGCCGGACTTGGCGGAATGGGTGGCGCGCAACCCCTCGCAGCCGTCCTCGCGGGAGCACACTGTATCGCCATCGAATGCCAAGAATCTCGCATTGATTTCCGAATCAAAACCGGTTACGTCGACCGTAAAGCCGCTTCAATCCAAGAAGCACTCCTCATCCTCGAACAAGCAAAGCATCCAACTAGCATCGGCCTCCTTGGCAATGCCGCCGAACTTGTCCCCGATTTCGTCGCTCTCGCCAAATCTGGCGGCCCCAGACCCCACGCCGTCACCGACCAAACCTCCGCTCATGATCTCATCAACGGCTATCTCCCCACTGGCTGGACACTGCCCGAATGGGAAGCGGCCCGAAATGGTTCGCGCGCAGATCAAACCAACCTCGCCGATCAAGCCGCCAAGTCATGCGCCACCCACGTCCAAGCGATGCTCGACTTTCACAACATGGGCGTCCCCACAATCGACTACGGCAACAACATTCGGCAGGTCGCCCTTGATGAAGGCGTCAAAGACGCATTCGACTTCCCCGGATTCGTCCCCGCCTGCATCCGGCCCATGTTCTGCCAAGGTAAAGGCCCATTCCGCTGGGTTGCCCTCTCCGGAGACCCCGAAGACATCTACAAAACTGACGCCAAAGTCAAAGAACTCTTCCCCGAAGATTCTTCCCTCCACCGCTGGCTCAACAACGCTCGCAAGCGAATCGCATTCCAAGGTCTACCCGCTAGAATCTGTTGGCTTGGCCTTGGCGACCGCCACCGCGCCGCTCTTGCCTTTAATGAAATGGTGAAATCCGGCGAACTCTCCGCCCCCATTGTCATTGGCCGCGACCATCTCGATACCGGCTCGGTCGCCAGCCCTAACCGCGAAACCGAATCCATGCTCGACGGCAGCGACGCCGTGAGCGATTGGCCCCTCCTCAACGCAATGACCGCCGTAGCCGGTGGCGCAACCTGGGTCAGCTTCCATCACGGGGGAGGCGTCGGCATGGGTTACAGTCAGCATTCTGGCGTCGTCATCGTAGCCGACGGCACCGATGAGGCCGCGACCCGAATCAACCGAGTTCTGTTTAACGATCCCGCCATCGGCGTCATCCGCCACGCCGACGCCGGTTACGAACTCGCCAAAGAAACCGCAAAAGCTCAAAACCTCATCAACCCGATGGAGCTGAACTAAATGCATACCATCACCCCCGGCACACTCACACTCGCCCAGCTCCGCGAACTATCCGCAACCCACACCCCCATCCAAATCCCTGATGACAACTGGGCCAAAGTCAACAACTGCGCCGAAACCGTCGCAAAAATTGTCGCCAAGGGCGAACCCGCCTACGGTATCAACACCGGCTTCGGCAAGCTCGCCAAAGTCCACATCCCAAACGACCAACTCGCCCAACTTCAAACCAATCTCGTCCGCAGCCACGCCGTCGGCGTCGGCCCCATCCTCGACGAACCCACAACCCGACTGATCGCAATTCTCAAAATCGCATCACTCGCCCAAGGTTACAGCGGCATTCAGCCCGATTCCCTCCGAATCGCCATCGCCATCCATAACGCGGGGATTCTTCCCTGCATCCCCGCCCAAGGCAGTGTCGGCGCATCCGGTGACCTCGCCCCCCTTGCTCACTACACACTCGCCCTCATGGGAGAAGGCGAAGTCCTTTATCAAAACGAAATCAAGCCCGCCGCTATGGCTCTTGAAGAAGCCCAAATCAAGCCTCTCCAACTTCACGCCAAAGAAGGGCTCGCATTCCTCAATGGCACCCAAGTCAGCACCGCCATCGCCCTCCAAGGTCTCTACAAAACCGAACAGGTATTTGCCGCCGCAATCCTTGCCGGAGCCCTCTCCGTCGACGCTGCAAAAGGCTCCGACGCCCCTTTCGATCCGCGAATCCACGAAGTCCGGGGCCACAATGAACAAATTGACGTTGCCCGGCTCTATAGAGACCTCCTCAAAGGCTCTGAAATCCGCGCAAGCCACCTAGAAAACGATGACCGGGTCCAAGACCCCTATTCCCTCCGATGCCAGCCCCAAGTCATGGGTGCGATCCTCCAACAAATCAACGCCCAAGCCCGAATCCTCCATGTGGAAGCCAACGGCGTCACTGATAACCCGCTTGTCTTCCCCGAATCCGGCGATGTCCTTAGTGGCGGAAACTTCCACGCCGAACCTGTTGCTCTTGCCGCCGATAGCCTCGCCATCGCCTGCGCCGAAATCGGTGGCCTCGCCGAACGCCGTATCGCTCTACTCATTGATAGCACTCTCAGCAATCTCCCAGCATTTCTCACCCCGAATCCCGGACTGAACAGCGGGTTTATGATCGCCCATGTCACCGCCGCCGCCCTCGTCAGCGAAAACAAAACCCATGCCCATCCAGCGAGCGTCGATTCCCTGCCCACTAGCGCAAACCAAGAAGATCATGTCAGCATGGCAACTTTCGCCGCCCGCAAACTCAATACAATTGCTGAAAATGTTCGTCAAGTTATCGCGATTGAGCTTCTCGCCGCCGCCCAAGGCATCGAATTTCACCGCCCCCTAAAAACGAGCGATCCCTTGGAAATTCTCCACGCCGAAGTTCGCAAGCTTGTACCCGCCTACAATGAAGACCGGTACTTCGCCCCAGATATTAAAATTGTTGCAAATCTCACCAACGATCTCAGAGATTTCCTGAACCAACAAAGCCTCCTTCCTAGTTCGAAATAGCAAATATTGCCATTTGAATGATGGGGGTGATTCTCATGTACACTTCATATAATGAGAGTTCTCCTTGGAATCGATACAATGCGTGCATGGCAAAGCACCGCTAATTTACTTGTCCGGCTTTTTCCCGATGGTTTTGACGCCGAGCTTCTTCACTGCATTGAATCCGTGCTTCCCGATTCATCCTTCCCTTCGTTCAGCCAAGATCATCCTCTCACTCTTATCTATGAAGAGCACCGCCTCCAAGGCGAGGAGGCCCTTGATGAAGCATCAACATTTCTGACTCGACACGGTGTTCATTGCAAAAAGACAATGTGCGAAGGCAATTCGAGCCGAGTCATTACCGAGATCGCCGAGAAGGAAAATTGTGGCCTCATCGCAATCCGGTCTTCAATCAAATCGCAATCCGAGGCACTTTTCTTTGGCAGCACAGCCAAAGCTCTTGTCCTGAGCGCAAAACTCCCACTACTGATCGTCAAAAACGATCATGCCGACTCCGGCACAGTCGACGCTCTTCTATCTACCGACCATTCACCTTACATGAAAAGCTCCATTGAACGAATGCAACAAATGAATGGCCTTTTGTTCGGAAACCTAACCGTTTTTACGACGAACGAAACTCGGAACGAAACGATGTCTTTCTTGCTCAAAGATTTGCCCGACATTGCCGATCTAGCTCCCAAATGGATTAAAGAAAAGCTCGAGCAATCTAACCAAGAAATCGCTGACAATCTTTCAAATTTCGCAACGAACACAGACGTGCTCGTTTCCCAAGAAAACATCCGCACCGCATTACCAAACGCCATAAAAGAAACTCAATCCGAGCTTCTCGTTATGGGTTCGCAGGGCCACAATTTCTTTGAGAGAATCATGTTAGGCAGCCAATCAATGCATCAAATTCTTCACGAAAAAACATCTGTCTTGCTTCTCAAAGCTGACAAAATTTGAATTGACTGATGCATGATTAAGTGGTGTTAAACTGGCATTTCTTGTTCAACACCATTTCGAATAAACTATTGTATCTGGTAAAAGCAAAGATTGTCCCGCGGCCGCTCAGAGTGCGTCAAATGTGGTCCCCCAATCGGACAGTCAGACCACCAGTGCCCTCATTGCAGACCTGATAAACGTAGATTCCATAAACTTTTCTTTCAACCAAGTTCTTCCTAGCCGAAACTCATAAGCCCTTGCGTGCGTAACCCATTGAAAATGATTGCCGCATTGTTCGCCTCTTACACCTTTTCCCAAGTGGTTGTCCTAAAAGGAACACCCCGTACGCCAGCGGAACACGACGCGATTTACTCAAAGACTACTTTCCCTTACATCGTCGAGATTGAAACGAGGGCCGGACATCTACTCTTCCTCGGTACAGAGCATATTTACGATCCCCAAAACCCCCAATTCGGCAAGATTGAGGAATCATGGCAATCCTTTAAACCAGACATCGCGCTCATTGAAAGCCGAAACCTCGCTTCTTCCAGCTCCCTTAATGAAGCTGCAAAGCGCGGCGAACCGGCCTTCGTCGCGACACTGGCCAAACAGAATGGCATAAAAGTCAGCTCCCTTGAACCGGAGCCGAAAGTTGAGGGGGCTGCCCTCGTTGCAGCCGAAACCCCCGAACGCGCCCACCTTTTCCTCACATTGCGAAACTACTTCTCCCGACGCCGAACCCAGCCAGAAATCCCCGATACGACAATCCAGCTCGCCCTAGCCCTTCGCGCATCGGAATATGGGCTCACAACCAAGCTCAAAACCGTTGCTGATCTCGACGCACTATGGAAAGCCGACTTCCCTGAACTTCCTAACTGGCGCAATGCCAGGGAAAACGTGTTGTCGGGCAAAGGGAGCACATACCTGAACCACCTGGCCAATGTCTCTAACCAAATACGCGATGACCATTGGGCCAAAACTATCGTCTCCTTTGTCCGCCAAGGCAAAAAAGTATTTGTTGTAGGCGGAGCGAGCCACGCCATAAATCTCGAACCCGTTCTCCGTGCAACTCTCGCCGAAGAAGTTCGCTAACCAATCGAAAAAGATTGACCTTAGTTACCGTCTCTAAACAATAGGATGCTCGTAGAACCAACCAAACAATCCTGGCAAGGACGCCACGACCCGCTTGACGGACATGCCGGCAACCGTTGGCACCACATCGTCGAAATCGGCGCATCCCAAGAGCCCGGCATCATCAACCTCCTCGGATTCGCCTGCGACGAAGGCGTTTTCCGCAACCAAGGCCGAATCGGTGCAAAACAGGGCCCCCAACACATCCGATCCGCCCTCAGCAACCTCGCCATCCATCAACCCCTCCGCCTCCACGACCTCGGCGACGTTGCCTGCCACGACAAAAATCTCGAATCCGCCCAGGGAGAATTCGCTGGCCTGGCCAGTGCCGCGCTCAAAAAATCTCAGTTCGTCATCGGTCTCGGCGGCGGCCACGAAATCGGTTTTGCCAGCTTCGCCGCTCTCAATTCCGCTCGCCCCCAAGGCACAATCGGCATCCTCAACTTCGACGCCCATTTCGATATGCGCCTCGAAAACCAACGCAACAGCGGAACCTGGGCGCGCGACGCATTTGATCTCGCCGGAATCCGCACGAAATATGCGGCTTTCGGTATCAGCAGTGCTTCAAATACCGCCGCCCTTTTCCAAACCGCGCAAAAAAATGGCGCGCATTTCCGCCTTGATGAGCGCATGACCCTCCTCCACCTCGAAGAAGCCAAGCAAGACCTCACCAATTGGCTCGAGCAAATCGACCACCTCTACCTCACGGTCTGCCTCGACGTCTTCCCCGCCTCAATCGCTCCAGGTGTCAGTGCCCCCGCCGCATTAGGAGTCGTCCCCGAAGTCATCGAACCCCTCATCAAACTCGCCGCCAAATCAAAAAAACTCGCGATCATGGATGTCGCCGAGCTCAACCCCCAACAAGATATCGATTCCCACACCGCCCGCCTCGCCGCCCGGCTAATATACACCGCTGCAAATCTTGTTTGAAATGTGCAATGTGGTCTTTTGAAACGGATGTAACGAGGTAGAATTTTTTAGTGGCCATTAGCGAAATTGACATCAAATTACTATGGGGCCGCTCCGCCGCCCGATGCAATATTTGCAGAATTCAACTTACACATCTTGAGGGAGATGGGACACATAAAGGCGAGCAAGCACATATTATTGGTGAAAATAAAGGCTCCGCCAGATATGACAGTATTCTTGATAAGGATGCACGTAATTCATATCCAAATCTAATTTTACTTTGCCCAAATCATCATAAAGATATTGATAAAGTCTTGCCCCAACAGTATCCACCCGAGGTTCTACATGATATAAAAATCGAACATGAACGCTGGGTTGAAGCAACTCTGTCGCCGGCAGATCGTTGGAAAAATATTGAAGACCTTGTGTATGCGCAAGCAGCCCAAGTAGCCTCAACTAATTTACTATTTGAACGATGGACAGACTGGACATCAATGCTGTTACAAGGTACTCCGCAACTATTTACTGACACAATAGATGGATTAGTGGAATTTACAACATATGAAGGGAGGGTGCCATTCTCGGGCAAACGTCCTAAAATAGAATATGCTACGAAACTATTATCATTGAACGCTGAAGTTTTGAAGTTGATTTTTCAATCAAACTGCGAGTTGGTAGGTGGCGTACTAACTGGTTCAAAGAGCTATAAAAGTCATTTCGGTACTGAATATGGGGCAAAATTGTCTAATTTCTACGCGGAATGGGAAAATGCAATTATAGCATCTGTTGTTCATTTAACCAAGGCCGCTAACTACTTTGCAGATACAATTCGTGCTGAAATAAATCCTGCATTTTTCCTTCTTGAAGGCAAGTTTCAGATAGAATTGGGTAATAGGGGGATCAATTCATATTTCGTAGTTCCTCAATTTAGCTCGGACGAAATCATTAAAGAAGGGAAAGAAGTTGAGAACAGATTGAGTCAACTTCCGGAAAGATTGGAAAACTACAATTCCCTAGTTAACCTTTGGTCATACGACTTTTCGCACCCCGAGTAACAAACAGTGCCCCCCACCCTCCTCATCCGCAACGCCAACCTCGCCACCATGACCGGCGACGGGATCGGTCACATCCCCAACGCCGCCCTCATCGCCACTGAAGGCAAAATCTCCTGGATCGGCGCCAACAAACAAATCCCCCAAACCACAAACCCCACCCAAGAAATCGACGCACAAGGAGCGTGGCTCCTTCCCGGATTCATCGACTGCCACACCCACATCGTCTACGCCGGGTGCCGCGCCCATGAATTCGAAGCCCGACTCGAAGGCACTACCTATCAAGATATCTGCAACCGAGGCGGCGGCATCCTCTCCACCGTCCACGCCACCCGCGAAGCCACCCCGGAACAACTGGAACGCGACGCCATCACTCGCGCCAAAGATTTCATTGCCCAAGGCGTCACCACTCTCGACATCAAATCCGGCTACGGACTCACATTAGAATCAGAACTAAAAATCCTCCGTGTCGCCAAATCCATAGAAAACAAACTCAATATCCGAATCATTAAGGGCCTCCTCGCCGCCCATACTCTCCCCCCTGAATTCACTTCAAAAGACGAATACATCGACTATATTATCAG
>JBJXDW010000027.1:0-40801 GCA_046154445.1 Fimbriimonadaceae bacterium
TATTAATCACAATTGGGCGAGAATAAGTGTTATCTACTCGATACCGGGCCTTGCCGGTATCGACGTCGACTCCGACAAGATAGGTTGCGGAACTGCGTAACTTCCGACGGACAGTCCACCACACTTCCCCACCTTTTGATCCGCCTTCGGAAACGTCGGAATTATTCCACCCCCCAACTGTCCACAGTGTCTTGCCGGTGCGGACGTCGATGCATGTGTAAACGTCGAGATTGTCGATCTTGAATATCCACTTCGATCCGAACTCGGAACAAATGCTATAGGCGTCGAAATCCCATTCACCGATCTCGCGCGTCCACTCAAGTTTCAGCTTCGGAAAAGCAATTGCCGAAGGCTCACCCAACAACGCCAAGCTCAACAATCCAGCAATCATCAAACTAAAGACGAGTTGGGCATGCTCTGGTTATCCCAAGAACTTGTAGCCCACACCACGAACCGTCATAATTCGCTCCGGACTGCTCGGCTCCATCTCAACGCGCTCGCGCAACCATCGCACATGAACGTCAACCGTGCGCGCACTGACATAGGCATCCTGACCCCAAACCCGGTCGAGCAAAATCTCCCGACTGAAAACCTGGCCTTTGTTCCGAACCAAAAAGTATAGCAAAGCAAACTCTTTCGGCGACAACGCCATTAACTCACCGTCTCGCCACGCTTGGTGTGACTTCGGATCAATCTTCAAGTTGCCAGACTCCAACGCTTCGTTTGGCGTATCTCCACTTGACCGGCGCAAAACCGACTTCACGCGAGCTGCAACTTCCGCCAAGCTGAACGGCTTAACGATATAGTCATCCGCAATCTCAAGCCCCTTCACGCGATCATCTTCGCTTGCCTTTGCGGTCAAAAAGATGATCGGCACCGTGCTGTCTTTTCGGATCGCGCGCGCCAAATCAACCCCACTGCGTTGAGGAAGCATAATGTCGAGCAAAAGCAGGTCTGGCTTCACCAAACGGTAAAGGCGCATCCCTTCTTCAGCGGTACCAGCCGTAAAAACCGTGTACCCCTCCTTCCGGAGCTTGTTCTCGACTGTTTCAACAATCGTTTCTTCGTCGTCTACTACGATAAGTTTCATGATGTGGCGATGATCTCGACGTTGGCCCGTGGCACACAGACCACGTCGCCACCGTCAAGCTTCGCCTCAAGAACCCGCACCTCGGCCCCAGATTCAACAACCTGGAGTTGAGCTGGCAGGCCCGTGACCGTAGCTAACTGACCAAAGTAAGGTTCGCGAATCACCCGGATCGGAGTGCCAACTTTCAATTCGTTGCCACTATGAACCGGAGCCACGTCCCCAACCGTATCACTCGGTGATATCACTTCCGGACGAATAACGCCCGCGCGGATCTGGGTTGCCCCATTCAAACTTGCTGTGTGCCCTTCCAGGCCCTGCAGCAACTTGAATGTCCTCCCCGCCATGCTTAACTTTCCAAAACCTTCTGTAACAACCAAAGTCGTCGTCACATCTTCTTGCCCAGTGATCGCAACCCCAATGTCGTAACCAAGCAACTCAATCAAATCAACATCCTTAATCGCGCCAACAACAACTCCGACAACTCCGACTTCATTTACCTTTTTCAAGGCTTCAGCCGTTATCCCAGAACCGCCGACCAAAATTTTGCCCGCATCGGATTCCTGAATGTGCTGAGCGTCCAAAAGTTCTTCCGGACCGCTTACCGCTATCCGGATAACTCCGTTGCGCTCGCCGCCGATCCCGAAAATCCCTTGAACCATCGCGCCGCGAGTCTCAATAATCGCACCTTCATCAGGCATCACTTCCTTCACTTTGCCCTTGACATAAGCCATCATGTCAACCGGAATCGCCGCCTCACGAATCAAAACGTTGCCCGTGATTTCCGAAATTGACTCAACCTCGCCGGTGAATTCACTTAAAACTGTCTGCTTAAAGTATTTTCCAAACAGACCCTTGGTTTCGCCAATTACATCGCCGACATTAACCGTTTCGCCGACTTTGAATCGGCACTCTTCCGGAGATTCCTTTGCATCAATTCCCATTTTTTCTGCCAGACGAATCGTCTGCAATGGGCCAGGAAGTAATGCCCGAGCAACAATCGTATCGTGTTCCACCGGGTCGCCAACTTTTACAAGAACATCGCCCTTGATCGGAAGACGTCGAACTCGATCAACTACCGTATCGGCACTAACCGTCAAACCTGGTGTATACGCACTGCCCATTTCTTTTCTAAACCTTCTTCTAGACGCGCAAAGTGCCCGTCGATCAGAAAGTTTAGCATGGCTGGAGAACGAGTTTTCAATTTACATTCAACCCCGAGGGGTTTTAACAATTCTGCGCTCGCCTGATTAAACAATTGTTAAGACCCGAATATCCTAGCAAAACAGGCCGCGCAAGGGTAAAACTCGCCCGTGAAAGCGATTGCAAAGACGCAACCCGCAGTCGGACTCGAAATTATCGAAGTCCCCGAGCCAACCCTTCGACCCGGTACCGTAAAAGTCCGTGTCGAGAGAGCCAGCCTCTGCGGTACAGATCTCCACATTTACGACTGGGACGACTGGTCAAGCAATCGTGTTAAACCCACCCGCATCATCGGCCACGAATTCTGCGGCACCATCATAGAAGTCGCCGACGACGTCCACGACCGAAAAATCGGCGATTTTGTCGCCAGCGAATCCCACGTCGTTGATCCAAACTCCTCCGACTACCTCAATGGCCTTGGACACATCGACCGAACCACCCAACTCCTCGGCGTCGATATCGATGGCGGATTCGCCCCCTACGCCGTCATCCCTGCGATGAACGCCCGCCCCGTCCCCACCAGCGTCCCCAAAGACGTTGCATCTATGCTCGATGCCCTCGGCAACGCCGTGCACACCGTCATGGATGGCCCCGTTGAAGGCAAAAATATTCTCATCACAGGACTCGGCCCTATCGGCCTTTTCGCCGTCGCGATCTGCAAATGCCTCGGCGCAAAAAACGTCTTCGCCACCGAAATTTCCCCCTACCGCACTCAACTCGGCATCAATGCCGGTGCCGACCTCATCTTCAACCCCCTCAAAGATGACATCAAAGCCCTCTTCGCCGAACACGCCCCCGAAGGATTCGATGGCGTTCTCGAAATGTCTGGTCACCCGTCTTCACTCGAACTCGCCATCGAACACTGCAACCCCGGCGGACGCATCTCCCTCCTCGGCCTCTACGCCCAAAACCGCCAATCCATCGATATCAATAAAGCCATCTTCAAGGGCCTCTCCATCCACGGCATTATCGGCCGCAAACTCTGGGAAACCTGGGATCAAATGATCTGGCTCCTCGATCAAAAAGGACTCGACGTCTCCGCCGTCGTCACCCACCAAATGCCCTTCACCGAATTCGAAACCGCCATCCAAGCCATGAAAAAAGGCGAAGCCGGCAAAGTCGTCCTCACCTTTGACTGAGTTAAGATTTCGAATGGGCGGACTCGTTGATAACGAGCCGCCTCATTCAACCCTAAGGCGCAACAAACGTCGTCGAAGAACTCACCGGCAAATTAAACCGCTTCGTCACCCGCACCTTAACATGACTCGTAAAGCTCCGCAGCGAGTTTTGAGCATCCGCGAAAGTCCAACCAGAATTGCCCCCATAACTGGTCTTATACAAGTGGATCGACATACGATCTCCATTGTCATAAACCACTGGATAGCCGTAGTAGAGCGAAGGAAAATTATAGATTCCCCCGTCCAACGCCGTGACAATGCTTGCCGACGGATAAATGTACGAAGCCAAATTTGTATTGGCAAACGGAATTGCCGTCGTTGCTTTACCAAATCCAATCGTGTACTCAAACTTGTCCACGCCATCAACAATCAGCACCACTGTCAGCGATCCCGCCGCTGCCGCATTTTTAGCCGTGTCAATATGAGCCGCTAATATAGTAGAAGTTCCTGCCGGATAAGCCTCTTCCGAAAAGGTAAATTCTGCCGTAGGTACCGCAAACACGTTGCTCCTAAGAGCACCCGAATTCACGCGAATTTCCGCTAATCCGGACACGTAGGGCAATTCGATCAAGCTCTGTGACCAAGTCGTGATCGTTAGGTTAGAACCTACTCCATTTGGATTTCCAACAACGATTCCAGGCGTCGCTCCAAAATCTCCGTACAACTTGATCTTGCCGCCTGGCTCATCAACAACGATACTTTTTAGCACGGGAACAACCGATCTCGGAGATTGAGGCGCGTCATACTTTCGTAGCTTTGCTCCGTAAACATCGGAATCGAAGTTGTATGCCTTGCCCGGCCGAGTTGTATTCTGCATTAACAAATAAGCTTCCGCAAGCGTCGCTGGCCAATCAAGTTCGCTAGATGAAGTATGGGCCGTGGGAGCAAGCGTCTTAATCCCCAGCAATTCATCAAACAAAAACATTGCGGAACCATAAGCATCTGGATCTTGCACAGTCTTGCTCCAACCAAGAACGGTGCCTGCTCCACCAGCAAACAGAGCATTAGCCATCCGGTCCGACGTTCCATTCCAGCAGCAATTCAAATAAACAAATGCGTTTGGTGCTAACTTAACGTGATCCCGCACGTAGTTATCCGACATGTAGAGTGCCTTCACATGATTATCCGGTTCTATCCCAATGAGAAGCCGTTTCGACTGAAGATCGGCCATGTATTTCGTTTCAGTTTCGTCAGTATGAAGTGTCTTTGAACCGAAATAGAGCCATGTTTCATTGTTGGGGTTTAGTTTTGGTTTGGGTTGATAGGCGACTCCGTGACCATCCAGATAAAGCATGCCGACCTGGTCAAGATGTTCAAAGTCATCGAGCGTTCCTTCAAGTGGTAAATTGTTCGCTCCCTTAACAATCGTATACCCTCCGTTAGCAATCGGCGGCCCAATCAAACTTGTCGCATTACTATAACCACTGGAAACGAAAGTGAACAAAATTGCCGCATTAGCCTTCGAAGGAAATCCCGTTGCCACACGACTACTAAGCGGCTCAGAGATCGGCTGCGGTGGAACAACTAGTGAACTCTTCCGGTTATACGGCACCACAACCGTTACCCCGTCACTAAATTCTGCCCATATAAACTGGTCGTCAACTGACTCGTACCCAATATCGCTAAATTTGCCTTCTGCCCTGACCTGCGCAACCAAGTCCGCCACTTTGTTCGGAAAATTGTCAAAGTCAATTCCAGATGCCGTCATCGCATCTGTGAGAGACTGAATCGCCACCTCACGCTCAGAAAATGGTACCGCTGGTAACAATGTGTTTCCACCACCAGATGAACCACCACACCCACATATGCCGCCAACAACCAATACCACCAGGAACAGAATCCAAGCTCTGCGCAAAATCATACGGAAAATATACAACTGCACCGTGAAATCAGCGTGAAATGATGACCGAATCTGCCAATCAACGAACTCACGTCGTTCCTAACGGTAACATTTTCCCATGATTCCCGGATCCCTCACTTTCCTCCTCAACGAAGTCCTCCACGGAACCGCTATGGGAGCCGAAGGAACCTGCTTCGTCCAAGGCGACGAAGCCCTCATCCAAACCCTCAAAGACCTCACCGCCCAAGAAGCATCAATCATCCCCGCGCCCGGCACAACCTCAATCGCCGCCCACCTCATCCACACCAACTATTACCTCTGGATCACCCTGGAAGCCATGAAAGGAACTGAACCCAAAGGCGACTGGCCCGGCAGTTGGGCAAAAACTACCGTCAACGAACAAGAATTTCAAGCAGAAATCGCCAAACTTGAAACCCAAGTCAAAGAATTTATCTCCCTCCTTCCCAATGTCAACTGGGAAGAAGATTGGAACCTCATTAACGGCATCGCAAACATCGGGCACGCCGCCTACCACCTCGGAGCAATCCGCCAGCTTTACTGCATCATCAAGGCAAAAGCCTAAACCCCCAAGCCACCCGGACCCCAGCGGTACACTCCCGCCCATGCAAATCGCTGTTCTGCCGTTTAACGCCGGGCCGGATACCCGACACGAACTCGCCCGACAATTTTCCAATTTTATTGTCGAAATCGCCGCCCAACATACCGAAGCCGAAATCAACGCCGCCAACTACATGGCCCAAGTCAACGAAAACGGCGTCCCCAAAGTTGCCCTCATCAACCCTGCCGAAACCCTGAATGAAGCCGATATGATCGCTCAGTTCAAAGGTCAAGCCGAAATCGATACACTCATCGAAGGCCTGTTTACTGAGAAATCAGGTGGTGGAACAATCATCATCCGATCCTGGCGCGAAAATGCCGATGCACCTTATCAAACAGAAGAATTCACTTTCCTTCCTGGTGGACTCTTCGAAGCCCTCCGAGGCGCAATTCAATTCCTCATTAAAGCCGCTAACGGTAAAGAAGCCGAACTGCCCGGCGACCAAGAGCTTTTCGGAACAGATAACTCCGAAGCATTCCTCAAATTTGTCCAAGGTTACGACGCCGTCCGCTACATAGAACAAGCCCAAGGTAACGTCGTCAGCAATTGGGATGTCCGCCCCTATTTCGATCTGTTACTCGAAGCCGTCGAAGCCGACCGAGATTGGGAAGCCCCATTCATGGTCATCCTCCAACTCAGCCGCAACTGCATGCAAATGCGCATCGGCGACGCACAACTCATTGAAAAGACCCTCAAGCGACTTGTCGAACTTGAACCCGAAGACAGCCGCGGATGGTTTACCCTTGCCGAATTCTATGAAACAATCGGCAACCTCCAAGGAGCTTCTGACGGTTACGAAAAAGCCAGCCAGCTCGACCCCGAAGAGCCGGCAATAATCCACCGCCTGGCTCGCATGCAACTCTTCCTCGGAATGCCCGTTAACGCTGAACGCAACCTCCGCAAAGCGATTGACATGGAAGATGGCGATAAGCCATCTCTCGATCTCCTCAGCGACGTTCTAGCCCAAACCGGACGAGTCCACGAAGTCCCCGAACTGTGGAATGACATCATCCGCAAAGATCCGCAAAACGGTAAAGCTCACGCACGCTACGCCATGAGCCTTCTTGCCAACAACCGCCGGGATGACGCGATCAAGGCCTTCGATACCGCACTTGAAACGCTTGAAGACAACACCTATGTCAAGCGGTACTACGCGCCGGTTCTCGCTGATGACCCAGAAGAAATTGATCGCGCGATGGACTTTTATGAAGACTGCATCGATGTTGCACCCACTGATCACGCGCTGCTTTGGGAATACGCTCAAACCCTCGCGAAAGCCAATCGAGAGTTTGAAGTCCCCGACACCCTTCGCACTATTCTAAGTAGCAATCCGGATCCCAACCTCGCCGCTAACGCAATGGCTTGGATGCTCGAAATTGAACAGCCAAAACGCGTCGAGGTCGTTAAAGAAGCTTCTCAAAAGGCCGAAGCTGGTGATTTTGAATCTGCAATCAAAGATCTCAAGCCGCTCAAGCAATGGCTCGGAGACTATTGGAAAATGTGGATGATGCTCGCCAGTTGCCATAACCAACTTGACCAATTCAGTGAAGCCGAGGAAGCAGCTCGCAAAACCCTGGAAATCTTCCCGGCATGCGAACCCGCTTATGTGGAACTCAACAACGCCCTTGGCGGACAAGAGAAGTTTGATGAAGCGTTCGCCATCATGCAAGTCGCCTTCGGAAATATGAATCAGAGCCTTCCTATCGCAGTCAGCTATGCAACCGCCGCCAAGAACGTTGGTAACAAAGAAGAGTCGCTGCGCATCACGGGCCAAATCCGAGATGCAATCAAGTCACAAAATGCTGACCCCGAGCAAACAAAGGATCTCCTCGCTGCCCTTGATCATATTGACAACGCTTGATTGAAGTCTCCTACGATCAATTGAATCCGGTCATCTAAAAGATGCCCGGATCTTTTTTTTTCGTTGTCCGGCCCAAAGCCAAACCCTCCTCGCCGCCGAAAATCGGCGACTCGTCTGCCCCGGACAACCCCCAAAACCAAAAAAATTAACAAAAAGATGCAACTCTCAATTTCTCAAAAAGGTAAAAAACTATGCAATACCCATGATCAAGTGCCCTAACTGCGGACAAACAATTCCCGCATCTAACTCAGTTTGTCAATTCTGCAAAAATCCTATCCCAGTCAATCTCCGGGGCGCAGTCCCAAAAGCCAACTATCAACAAGATGACGACAGCCTGGAGGCGGGTTCCGGCTTGCCCCCCGAAAAAGTCTGGAAAATCTATCGTGGCCTAGCTATTTTTTGGATTGTATCCGCCGGATTCAACATTATCCTAGGAGCAATCATAATGTCGCAAATGGTTGGCGGGTTCGCTTTAGGTGGAGGACTGATCTTCGATTTAGCAACTGTGATCATCGGAGTTGGTCTCCTTCTCAAAAATGAATGGATTCGCAATGCGGCAACATTCTTCTGTATTCTCAGCATTATTCGAGGATTTTTCCTCCTCTTTGGCGGAATGATGGCTCTGCTCTATGCCGGAATTTGGGGGGTGCCCTTTATCATCGGATATGTCATTACTATGGTACTTGCCGCCGCTATGATCTGGGCAATTAACGAAACCGAACGGCTCATGTCACTCGAACGCCTCAACCGTCGCCGATAATCCTGATTCCCGCTAGGCCAATTTTCATTTTTTTCTGAAAACTGCCCTACGCGCATCAAAATCACCCATCCCAAACGCGTAGAATCCAAAGAACACCGATGGCCTACCGCGATTACCAACATTTCCTGGACACCCTCAAATCCAAAAGCGAACTCAAGGTCATCACCGAACCAGTTTCCCCCTACCTCGAAATCACCGAAATCGCCGACCGGGTCATGAAAGCACATGGCCCAGCGCTCCTTTTCCAAAACCCCGTCGGACCAATCCACCGCCTCGGCACCCCCAACCCAATGTCCGCCGTGATGAATAATCCGAGCATCGACCCAGGTTCACGTCCTTCCGGATCCCACCACTACGCCTACCCCGTCGCCATCAACACCATGGGCTCCCGCAAGCGCATGTCCCTGGCCCTCAGCTGCGACGACTTCGAAGAGCACGCAGACCGCATCGCCGCCCTCCTTAAGCCAGAGATACCCAAAGGCCCCGCCGAAGCTCTCAAACTCCTGCCCCAGCTTCTCGAACTCAAACACGCCGCCCCCAAGCCCGTCAAAAACGCTCTCTGTCAAGAAATCGTCCTGACCGGCGACGACATCGACCTCACCAAACTCCCCATCCTCACCTGCTGGCCCGAAGACGGTGGTCCCTTCATCACCCTCCCCCTCGTTTTCACCCACGACCCCAACACCGGCAAACGAAACGTCGGCATGTACCGCGTTCAACTCCACAACAAAAACACCTGCGGCATGCACTGGCAAATGCACAAAACCGGCATGCGCCATATGGAAGAAGCCGGTGCCCAAAAGAAAAGAATCGAAGTCGCCGTCTGCCTCGGTGGAGACCCCGTCTACAATTTCGCTGCCATATCACCTCTCCCTCCCGGAATCGACGAAATCCTCTTCGCCGGCTTCCTCCGCCGCGAACGAGTCCAAACTGTCAAATGCAAAACCGTTGATGTCAAAGTCCCCGCCGATTGCGAATTCGTCATCGAAGGCTATATCGACCCCAGCGAACGCCAACTCGAGGGCCCTTTCGGCGACCACACCGGCTACTACAGCCTCGCTGGGCAATTCCCCGTCCTCCACGTCACCGCCGTCACAATGCGCCAAAACCCGGTCTACCCCGCCACCATCGTCGGGCAACCCCCCATGGAAGACGGCTGGATGGGCAAAGCCGTCGAACGGATCTTCCTCCCCATGATCCAACTCACCGTCCCCGAAATTGTGGACATGAACCTCCCTGTCGAAGCCACCTTCCACAACATGGCATTCGTCAAAATCAAAAAGAAATATCCCGGCCACGCCTACAAAGTCATGAACGCCATCTGGGGATTAGGTGGACTAAGCTTTACCAAATTCGTATTCATTATGGATGAAGATGCCGACGTGCAAAATATCGGCGAAATGCTCTTCCGCATCGGCGCAAACTGCGATCCCGGCCGCGATACCCTCCACTCCCGAGGCCCGGTTGACCAGCTCGACCACGCATCCGTCGCCGAGGGCTTTGGTGGCAAAATCGGCTTCGATTGCACCCACAAATGGCCCGGAGAAAACGGCTTCTCCCGCGATTATCCCAAACTCATCACCATGTCCCCCGACGTCGTTGCCAAAATCGACTCCCTCTGGCCAAAACTCGGTCTACAATGAGGATTTCATTGAGAATATTGAGGAACTCTTTACTACGTTAAGTATGTAATGTAATGTAATGTAATGGGACACTTACTTATACTCCCCGTCATCCTAGCCACAACTCCTCTGCAAGTTCAAACATATACAAACTCGCACTCGCTACCTCCTGGCCCCTACGTCCACACTCACCGAGATATCCAAAACACATCAAATTACCAAGTTGAAGTGAGTATTTCTCCTGAAACATACACTTTTAATAGCACAATTGTTCAAACAATTATTTCGGGGAATCCTGCAAGTCAGTCTTGGAGTGCGGAATTCGTTCCAAACTCTGGCGCAGCAGTTTCATACAATGGCTCGCAAACTACATGGACTTGGTCCGACACGTTTACGAGACCAACGGCAAATACAACGTTGTTTCTTGCGGCACGCACAGGAGTCAAATGGCAAACTTCAGCAAACTATTGGGCGAAAGAATATGAGGCGCCAATCTATGAATTCCCGGCCTTGCAACAAAAGTGGGAGAAAAACGGCAATAACGAGATAGTTTGGGAATTGAAGAGGGAATCCACTATATATCGTGATTTTTCTTCCGCAACAACACCTGTTTTCTACGACCTTCCGAGAGGGCACTAATATGATTTTGCAAATTATCGGAGCTACAATTTTCACTTTGCTTCAATCCCCAAAAGTAGATTCCACGGTAATTAATGAGTCGATTCCAATCGCGATCATTTCAGATAGGGACATTTCCCAAACCTTGTTTCAAACAATTGAAACTGTGGCAAATAAAATTAAGCCCAAAGAGCGAAAGATAGAAGACGGATTTACATACTCAAATATTAATGGTGTTGTATATGCCATTGATCGCAAGAGTCTAGGTATTGAATTTCTCGCATCAATCGTCAAGGGAATAGATAGTCAACTAAAAAGCAACAATCCATCCTTGTGTTCTAAAGAGCTTCAAGAAGCGATATTACCGCTCCTGTCAACTCCATACCAAAAATATCCAGTAGTCAGCATGAATAACGTCGAGATAACCACGGGACTGTACGTCAATTTAGTAGATGAAAATTCTGGATCTAAGTCAATCTCTATGCGGAATACTCCAAAATTTGAATCTGATCCTCACTATTTGGATCTGAAAACGTCGTGGAAGTCAACTAGTAAAAATACGTCAATTTTTTCAATTCGAAATGTTTCTGTTTCTTTATGTGGAAATTTTCGTGATAGTAGAGAAATGCGAGAAGTGAGCACCTTAGGCCTTAATCTTGCCTGGGATGAATACGAAGAAGTAAAAAGTGAGTACAATTATTCCCTTGATAAACTCAAAGGTAAGTTAGTGCCAGGAACATTACCTTTCTATCCTGACATTATGCATTCAGGTAAGAAGATTGGCGAGTTGGATAAGGAAGTCTCCGATAAGCTGATTGGTATGGCTTTTGACATAAGTTCGCCATACAAGGATTGGTCAAATGCAACAATTACTACAGCTACAGCTGAAATCTGCCTGAATGCAACATTTCTACTGGAAGATGGATCTACAATCGGACTTGTTTGGATTTTGCCAAATAAGTTGCCTTGATCCGGTTAATCAAAGTATTGACCCAATGAGTGTTGCATAGCTTTCAACCAACTATGGAGTTCTGGACTTTGTTGAGTTGACATAAGGTATGTGCTGTAATAACATACTTCAATTGCAGCTTGATAATTCGTGAAGCCCGCTAGCATGGCTTGGTATCAATATAAATGCCATTTTTCAAAGAAGTGGACACAATGCGTTAAATTGAATTCGACCATGCCGAACCACTCGTAGACTCATTACCAACAGCCGTCCAGGTAGTCACCATGTCCCCCGACGTCGCTGCCAAGATCGACTCCCTCTGGCCAAAACTCGGTCTCTAAAAATCAGAAGAATTTCCCACTCTTAGCTCCACCAGTAATTTTGCGGGCTTCACTGATTTTTCCACGCCTGCCAACACTATCGATACACTTCTGCGATAAACTGAGTGGAGATCCCGCGCTACTTGAGCATGGGTTCAATGTTCTGGAGAGTCTCTTCAATGAAAAAACTGCTCATTCTTGCCCTAATCGCCGCATCGGCACTATCCCAAGCCCAACAATTTCGCCTCTTGATTGATTCCGGAAAAAGCCGAATCATGAAACTCGATGCCCAAAACGGAAGCGTCCTCGACGCTAATTTTATTGTCGAAACATCTGGAGGGCCATTCAACTTCCAAACCCCCAAGGGAGTCACAAAGGTCGGTTCAGAAATTTGGATCAGCGACCAGCTCAGCGACTGCATTTTCCGGTTCGATCTAAACGGAACTTACTTATCATCAATCACAACGCCCCTCGATAACGTCCGTGGCCTCAATAAGGTCGGCAACGAGGTCTGGATAACCAACGATGGGGGCGCCAATGGAGGAACCGTCGATTCCGTGTATCGATACTCCAACACAGGTTCACTCTTGGGGAGTTTCACAACCACGGGGACGAGTCCATTCGACGTCCTTCAGGTTGGCAACGAAGCTTATGTATCAGACTTTAATACTCACGATATTGACCGGTATAGCCTGAGCGGTACGTTCCTCGGATCCTTCGTCAATTCACCTGGTGGAGCCGGAAACCCACACAGCTGGTCGCAGATCGCAACCGATGGAACTTCAGTTTTTGGTGCCGCTTTTAGCGGTTCCGGTGCCCGTGGCATCTATCGCTATAACAGTGCAGGAACCCAAACAGCTTACTGGGCCACTGGCGGGTCGCGAGGTGCAGCAATCTTTGGCAATGGAACTGTCGGAACAACTATCAGCGGTCAATATTATCTCATCAACCAAACAACGGGAGTTCAAACTCTTATTCTTGATGAACAGTCAACTGGTGCTAGTTTCCAATACTTTAGCCAAGATGTCTTCGATGCGGTACCAGAGCCGGCTTCAATGACAATTCTTGGATTGGGAGCTATTGCACTCCTCCGCAAAAGACGAAAGTAAAGATAGGTTGCTCAAAATGACTCTCCGAGATTGTTTCCTCGGAGAGTAAATTCATTTTGCCCACACCACTTTAAACGCCGCCCGATTCCGGTACTCGCGAGCGTTGGGGTCACCAATGATCACAAAATACTCTAATCCCAAGCCACCTGACTTACGATAAGCAATATACCAATTAGAATCCCGATCGGTCTTCACGTATCGACCTGTCAAGCTTTGCTCCGGATCAATCTCCCATCCCAAACTGACAATCGATTGCTCACGATTTCCCGCTAACTTAAAAATAGATTGATTCAATCCAAGATCAAGTCCCTTACCAATACGAAATTGCGAGCGAAGCGAAAAGAAGCTCGTATAGAACCCTGCCTGATCACCCCAGGAATAGTCCAATCTGATCTGCTTAAACTGGTTCGAGACATTCCAACCTGCACCAACCGTCCACTGCTCAGTTACCTCGCTTTCAAATGTATTCCGATTGTAATTTAACCCAAAAGCCCAATCACTTTGAGTTTCAATCCGACTACCCAAGCTAAAGTCGCGGCTCAAATTGGTTCCATCAAAGTGTTCAAAATCCTCGATGTTATTATCAAAATGGACTTGACGAATTGAACCGCTGAGCTTGCGGTTGTATTCATGATAAATGTATCCCCCTCGCTGATCAATAAATGGAATAAATCCAAGCCGGGCCCGAAACTCGGGTTGGGTCATATGAGCAGAACCAGTCAAAAAGTAGTTCGGAACGTTATAGTTAGCATAAACACGATTCGCCATGCCAGGCTGACCCCCATCCTCAGAATGAGCGGTTTCCAATCCAAACTCGTAATTGCCTGTTCCATAGATGGCTGTACCTCCAATAACCGAATTCTTTCGACCCGGCTCATCACGGTAAGTGCTAAAGAGAGAAACAGAACTCCGTGGCCCCATTGTTCTCCCATATCTCAAAACCGAATCTAATCGATTTCCATCCTCCCGACTGACCAAAAACCCAAGCCTCTGCTTCTGATCAAAGTCGCCAAAAAACTTGAATCCTTGATCAAAATCATCAATTCGATTTGAATAAAAGACCTGCCCGAAACCAAAGCGACCTGTCAAGTTGAAATAATTGGCCCCTTCGGTAAAAAATGGGCGAGTATCCCCCAACAACCGCTCCGTTCGAGTGAACCCAATCCCTTCTACTTGCCCCTCTATATTCTTAAAGTCAGGGCTCAGGCTCAAAACCGTGTTTAATGTCTCCGTCGGACGATAACGTATATCAACCCCGCCCCTCAACGTTGTCTGTGGGCTCTCGTCGACATCGTATTCTGGCGAAACATACCCAAGTAAATCTAACTGATCTGAAATGTTCCTTTTCGGAAACTGAACACCCAAAAGCGTTCCGTGATTCTCCACCCGGAACGGACGACCCGGATCAAGGGCATAAGAGCCATCCTGCGTTCGCGCTTGGACACGAGCAACATTAAACAAGACATCTCCTTTTCGTCCCGCTGGGAAAGCAAGCAAACGCCAGGGAACCATCATTTCCACAATGTAACCATCAGAAACCCGTTTGGCCGCCGAAAGCCAAGTGCCACGCCACTCCTTTTTTGCCGCTCGACCACCTGCAATATTCTCGTCCTGTGTTCCAAGTGGATTCACAAAAAACTGGCTATTACCGGAGACTTGCTTACGGTTCATTGGGTCAATAATGAGCCCAACAAAATCGTCATTCTCAAGCTTCGCGCCCTTTTGGATTGTCCGCGCAACGATTTTGTCCGGCTGCGAATCATGCGCATAAATTGCAACATAAATTCCCGCCTCACTCACTCCAACCCATGCCTCCGTAGCATCAATATTTTTGTTTCCCGACTGCTGTTCCGTAAAGCCAGACAAAACGATAGCGTCCTTCCACTCTCCGGGCTCCAAAACACCGTCTAGGGTTGGAATACGGTTCATTGTTGGCGCCGCATACGTTGACCCCGAACCATACGAGAAACCAACCAATTGCGCGCAGCACGCGAACGCGCAACCCAATCTCAAACAAATCCTCATCTTTAATTCCCAGAACACATTACTCACAATCAGTCCTTTAAGTTTCCAAAGAAATTTTGAATCAACTCCGACGCAGTTTCTCAGTTCCCAGGTATCATAGCGTTTGGGCTTCGTGCCCCTTCTTTTTCCGAGTCGTCTCCGGCTCTGCCAAATGACTCGTGATTGGATCAGGACTAAATTCACAATGGTGTACCGGCCTCTTCGCTACGAACAAATGATGAAAGCCGCTGAAGGACTTGATGTCCGGGCGCGGAGAATGTTTGAAGGCATGGCAATCTATTCTGGCGAAAAAATGTTCGCCTTCCTCGTTGAGGATGATATTGGCCTCAAACTCTCCCCGAACGACATCGAAGAAGCTATGGATATCGACGGCTCAGAGCCGTTCCGAGCTAACCCAGAAGCGGAACCGATGAGAGAATACGTCCGAATGCCTAAGCAGGTACTCGATAACTACGACACTTTTGAGTCGTGGGTAAGAAAAAGTGCCGACTATGCAACCGGTCAATCCGTCAATTAATTAACCTCCATATTCACCTTGCAACGGCGCAGATGAAACTGAAGGGCCAATTTTGGAACCAAACGGTCTAAAAAGAGAGTCTGCTTGAAAAAAATTGCCGTCATCACAAGCGGGGGTGATGCCCCCGGAATGAACGCTGCTGTACGCGGTGTCGTAAGAACCGCGCTGAGCCGCGGCGTCGAAGTCCTAGGATTTCTTCACGGTTATCGTGGAATCATCTCTGAGGAATTGTTCCCCCTTGCCTCGACCTCCGTCGGAGGAATAATTAGTCAAGGGGGAACAACCCTTCGCACCGCCCGATGTCCCGAATTCCGGGAAAAAGTCGGTCGTGAGCAAGCGATCGAAGTCCTCAAAGAAAACGAAGTCGAAGGCTTAGTCGTAATCGGCGGGGACGGATCGCTCACTGGTGCACGTGCCCTTTACGAAGAATTTGATTTCCCCGTCATGGGCGTTCCAGGAAGTATTGACAACGACATCGCAGGCACTGACTTCAGCATTGGATTTGATACTGCCGTTAATACCGCTCTCCAAGCTATCGACAAGATTCGCGATACCGCCTATTCACATGAACGAGTCTTTGTCGTCGAAGTCATGGGGCGAGCCAATGGATTCATTGCTCTCGAAGTCGCCCTCTCCGGTGGAGCCGAAGCAGTGATCATTCCCGAAATCCCGTTCTCACTCCTTGAAATTTGCGACAATCTCCGCAAAGCCCGGGGCAGAGGCAAGCGGAGTTCCATCATCGTCGTCGCTGAAGGTGCCGCGCGGGCAGGAGACGTTAAAGCTTTCGTCCATAAAAACACAGGCTTTGAGGCCCGCGAATCAGTTCTCGGACACATGCAACGCGGTGGCTCACCCACATCTTTCGATCGTGTCCTTGCCCTCCGCCTCGGAGCAACCGCCGCTAACCGACTAATCAGCGGCTTCAGTGGTGAAATGGTTGGCGTCGACGGAAGCAAGCTCGTTCACCATCCCCTGAGCTACGTTCTAAGCACCGAACGAACAATAGATCCTGAAAAACTCCTGCTCGTCGACATGATGGCAAACTAACAACTCATGATCCTCACCGTCACCCTCAACCCGGCGCTCGATCAAACTCTCCTCATTAACGGCCTCAAAACCCACGACACCAACCGTATTCAAGAAATCCAAACCGATGCCGGCGGTAAAGGCATCAACCTCTCTCGAATCGCCTCCGAACTCGGTACAGCAACAACCGCGACCGGATTCTTAGGGGGAAGCACTGGCGCCGCGATACGCCACGTAATGAAGTGCCAGCATGTTATTGATGAGTGCATTGAGACTGAGTCTGAAACCCGCACAAACTATAACATCGAATCCGGCGACGGCCCTCCCACAACTCTTAATGCAAAAGGGAATCAAATTAGTGAGCAAGAGTGGCTCATCCTAATTGCCAAGGTAACGGAACTTGCAAGTCATTCAACTTGGATTACCTTAGGAGGCTCATTACCGCCCGGAGTTCCGGAAAACGCCTTTGGAATTCTCGGAGATATTGCTAAAAATTGTGGAGCCAAAATAGTTCTCGACGCTGATGGTGCGGCAATGCAAGCTGGCCTCGTCGCCTTTCCCGACTTTATCAAACCAAACGTCCGCGAAGCCGAACGGCTCCTCAATCGTCAACTTTTCGGTAGCCGCGATGCCATCATTCAAGCCGCCAAAGATCTCTATGGACAAAACAATCAGCCAAAATCGCCTGAACCTATTGTCGTGATCTCTCGTGGTGCTGAAGGTGCGATCATGTGTTGCGGCCAAGGCACATTCGAGACCCCCTCACTGCCGATAACACCAAAATCAACAATCGGCAGTGGAGACTCAATGATTGGCGGCATGCTCCACGCGATCCTTAAAGGTCATGATCTCCCAACCGCTCTCCGCTACGGCAACGCGGCGGGTGCCGCAACCGCAACCTCGGATGGAGCGGAAATCGGACGCCTTCACGACATCCTTGAGTTTTTTGAGAAAACAACCGTAAGGGAAATCAATTAGCCCCAAGCCTCTCCAGGCCTCCTCCACTTCAACCGAGGTATTATTTGCTCCTACCGACTTGCCGGGGTGGCGGAATGGTAGACGCGGCGGTCTCAAACACCGTTGAGGTTAAACTCATGAGGGTTCGAGTCCCTCCCCCGGCACCAATAGTTTTCATAATGTTCAAATTGCCATTTTCCCCGAACCGGGGCCCGATGCCAAGCCCTCGTCGCTCCGCTCCTCCGCCCCCCGGTTCAAAAATTTAAGCAAAACCGAGTAATCAATCCAACCTCCAACCGTCTATGTTCTATCTAGGTGAAACAAATGAAAGCTGGACAAGTCATCGCCCTTTGCGTTATCTGCACCGTCGCCGGTGCCCAATTGAGTAGCGGCCCCGTAGGACTGGGAACTGGAACCCCGGTGGGAATGGGATCGCCAATTGGTGGCAGTCAACTCGCCACGCCCTTCAAAGCCATTCAATATAAAAACATCGCCCAAGGCAACGATTCACGAATTACTGCCGCCCGCACCGACGTCATCAATAACTCGGTCGCCTGGCAACAGTTCTATTCGCAAATGGCCGGCGATCAAAAACAAGGATTTACCCCCGCTCCAAGCCTGTGCGATTTCGGAAAATTCGATCTTCTTGTCGTCCACATCGGACAACAACGCTCATCCGGGTTCAGTGTCTACGCAAACATGGTCCGCAACGAACGCGGAAGCGAAGTCGCCGTCGACCTTGTTATCAATCAGCCAAGCCGCAATTCCCAAGTCACACAAGGGCTTTACAGCCCATATGTCGTCATCGTCGTCGAAAAGCAAAGCGTTCCTTACAAATTCAGAAGCACGTTCAGCTACACAACAACAACGAATATTGGCGGACCCGCTCCCTGTGGATGCAGATGCGGTTGCCCCTACTGCGCCGGTGGACATAACAATGATAACTATGGTGGAGGCCAACGAGGAAACACAAACAACCCATTCGGCGGAGAAATTTGCCCACCTGTCCAACGTGGCGGCCGCAACGGAGAATAAACTAGCCCTCAATGCGGGCTGAAATTATCTCCATCGGAACCGAGTTACTCCTTGGTCAGATAACCGACACGAATGCCGCAGATCTCGGCGTACTGCTGGCGAACATCGGCGTCGATCACACGAACCGTCAAACGGTTGGTGATCATCACGACCGCGCAGTGGAGGCAATTAAGCTCGCACTTACCCGGAGTGACGTTGTCTTCACTATCGGGGGCCTCGGCCCCACCCCCGACGACCTGACCCGCCAAGCAATTGCCGATGCCCTCGAAGACACCCTCGTCCGCGATGAATCGCTCGTCGAACATCTCAACGAGCAATACGGCAAGCGCGGACTTAAAATGTCCGAATCTCAATTCAACCAAGCCGACCGACCAACTTGCGGAGTACCAATCCCAAACGCCAACGGAACTGCTCCAGGGCTCTATTGTCAAAAAAACGACAAACACCTATTTTCGCTCCCCGGCCCCAAAAATGAATTCAATCCGATGATTAACGGGCCAGTCAAAGAAATCTTAGAATCTCTCCGACCCGGCTATCCCATTTACTCGCGAACCTTTCGCGTTTGCGGTATTTCCGAAGCAAGTATCGGCGAACAACTGGCAGATCTCATGGCGAGCCCTGACCCAACCCTTGCCCCTTACGCAAAAATCGGCGAAGTTCATCTCCGCGCATCAACTCGAGCCGAAACAAAACGCATCGCAGAAGCCAAGCTCGACTTCATAGCCGACGAAGTCAAAAATCGCCTTGGATCGGCTGTTTATGCCGAAGGCGATGAATCCCTCGAAGCCTGGATCATCAAATCACTCACCGCGAAGAACCAAACAATTGCTACCGCCGAAAGCTGTACCGGCGGCCTCCTCGCAGCTCGATTAACCAGCATCGATGGGAGCTCAAAAGTCTTTGGTACGGGATACGTCACCTATTCTGCTGAAAGCAAACACAACCGGTTGGGTGTAAAAGAATGGACTCTTCTACAACACGGAACGGTCAGCGAAGAAACCGCAAAAGAGATGGCACTCGGTGCCCGTGGACGAACCGGATCTCATTACGGGATTAGCATCACTGGAGTAGCTGGGGAAGATCCTCTCAACGAACCGCCGAAACCCAAGCCCAGCGGATTAATCTACATCGGAATCGCAAGTCCTAAAAGTGTGGAAGTCCACAAACTTAACCTACGAGGCGACCGGCAAACAATTCGGGATCGTACAGTCTCATTTGCGCTTATCAAATTTCGCGACCTACTTCTCAACCAGACTCCGACACTAAAAGTCTAAGTTATCCAGAATCATCATATTTATTTTTTCGGATTCAAGATCAGTCGTTCTGTAAAGAACTCCATCATCCGAGCCATGTTCAATCCAGTATGGCCCTGATCAACACCCGCCTGTAGCTCATGGTATTTGCCCGCTTTGCGCAACGCATCGCTGAGCTGAAAAGAATTCGACGGGTGAACATTATTGTCCGCCGATCCGAAGTAAATCATCAACCAACCCTTCAAGTCTTTCGCGTAAGTCATACAACTCCCAGCATCGTAGCCCGCCTGATTATTCTCCAACAAATCCATATATCGCTCTGTATATGTCGAATCATAAAGTCGCCAATCCGTCACTGCACTACTCGCCGATGCCGCTTGGAACAAGTCCGGATAACGCAACAAACACATTGCTGATGCATAACCACCATACGAAGTCCCATAAACTCCAACTTTCGTCGGATCCGCCCAAGATTGTGATTTCAAGGCCGCCGCCCCAGCCGCAATATCATCAATCTCATATTTTCCAAGGTTCCGATAAATTGCTTGTCGGAAAGCCCGACCCCGACCGCTTCCCCCTCGCTCAAAGACCTCAACAATCGCAAATCCCGCTTCGCTCAAACCATTCGGTTTTTCAAATCGCATGCCACCAATTCGCCATCCCGTCGGACCGCCATAAACACTGAATAGCACCGGCAGCTTCTGACCAAGCTGATAGGTGCTCGGCAAATGAACCTTGCCCCAAATCGTTGTCGTGCCATCCAAACTAGGAAAACTAAACCACCGAACCGAGCGACTATCTTCTGAAGGAGCCTCAAAGGCTTTAGTTTCGGGAGAACCAACAACCTTGCCATTGGAATCGACGATCCGCAAAAATGGCGAAACTGAGTCCGTCTGATAAGTCACCGCAACAAATTTGCCATCCGGACTGATTGAACCGGAAGCCGCATATTCTGGGTCAGTCAGTCTCTTTGCCTGAGTTCCATCAAGTCTTGACCGATAAATCTGCTGATGATAAGGAGTTTTTCCATCTGCTACTTGGTAAAAAAGACCACCGCCAATGGCTCCCATATAATTCACAACATCCGCCTTATGCTTGGTTATTTGCGTGCGTTTCCCCGCTTTAATGTCCAAACGCCAAATGTTCAAAAACCCGTCGTCCTCACTGATGTACATAAAACTCGGTTTGTACTCAACGTTTTGTCGCACACGTCCCGCTTCCAAATCTGCGACCGGCCCAAATTCAACCCACCCTGCCTGATTTTCTTCTCGGTCAATCCGGCGAACCGAATTTTTCATCGGATCATAAGCACAAAGCTCCCGCTCTTTCTGCCGTCGATCCATACGGTGAAAAACAAGCTCAGTTGAGTCTGTCACCCAAGAAATCCCATAAACATAATGTCCAATTGCATTGCTATAATCACCTTCACGAACACTAACTTTTTTTGACTGATTGGTCTTGGTGTCGTAAACATACAAATCAACTTTCGGGTTTCCCGTTCCCGGCTTCGGAAACGCTTCAATATCTAAGTTCGTATATTGGTTTTTCTGTCCCAGCGTCAAATAATAAAGCGTCACATCGTTATCATCAAAACCGTAATACCAAAGCCATCGCCCATCCGGCGAGAACCCCATCGCATCGGTCTGATTCAATTCCTCCCCATAAACCCAACTCCCCGTTCCAAACTTGATCTTTCGGTCTACATTTCCCGAAGTTGTAACCGCAGTCTCCTTTCCATCAAATTGCAAATACACGTTCCCGTCGCGATAAATTGCTGTTTTTTTTCCGTCCGCTGACTTGACAGCATCCCATTGACGGCCACGCTCAGGTTGACGCTGAGGAATCGGCATCGGCGAATCCAGCGCTCCATTTAAAGCAACGGTCTTTCCCGTACTGACATCAAACTCCTTCTTCCCTGTCAAGTCCTCAAATTGATATTTCGTATTACTGACCCAACTACCTCGCAATGGCGAAAGCTTCCAATCTCGGCCACTCGCGTTACCCGCCTGCATCTCCTGGTAGCCCGGCATATTCGGCCACCGATCTTGTGCATATGCAGCCAAACTCAGCCCAACCACGCCAACTGCGAAGATCAAACGACTCACATTGAATCTCATGGGACAGATTCTACGCGAAATAGGTGCCCTAAAATTCCTTTTCCTTCCGACCGAGCAAACGCCGTGAAAACATCCCAAATAAAGGTGCCAAAATCAACGCCGGCAAAAACAAAACCGTCGGAAAACTCTTGATCCCCATAATCCCGAACCCAATCGCGACCATGATAATCCCGCCACAGGCCACCGTTTCACTAATCAACTCCTCGTCGCCTGCAAACTTCGCAAGACTTTTTGCCAGCAGAGTCAACAGTCCCTGAAACACCAACACAAAAACTGCCGAAACCAAAACCCCAATCCCCAAAGTCGCTGCCAAAAACACCGAGCTCACGCCATCCAAAAGCGACTTCAAACCAAGCAGATCAATCTTCTTCTCTAACGCGTCTTGCAAACATCCCATCAACGTCATCGGCCCAATACAAAACAGCACGCTAGCCGTAACAAATCCTTGGTTAAAACGCCCGTCCCCACCTATGGCGCCGCGCATCCATTCCGCAAGTCGATCAAGCCCAACGTCAAGACCTAATAGTGCTCCCAAGACTCCACCTAAACAGATTGCCCCTACGACAACCAAGGGATTCTTGGTTCGTAAAAACATCTGCACTCCCAAACAAATCGTAATCAATCCAATCCCAAAGATCGCCACTTCCTGAATGCGTTCTGGCAACGATCGACCAATCGCCAATCCAATGACTGAACCCAAAAGGACGGTGATCGTATTGATCACCGTCCCAATGCCCGTAAATTGAGGCAATTTCACTCAGCCAAGTCTAGCTCAACAGACCACGTAATACATATTGCAAGACTCCGCCATGTCGGTAGTAATCCATTTCGGTTGGCGTATCTATTCGGCAAATCGCATCAAAACTGATCACATCGCCACTCTCCGTCGTTGCCCGAATGTGCAATTTTTTACCATTGGCAAATTGGGTAGCAATTCCGTTTTCAATCCCAATAATGCTGAACTCTTCAAGGCCCGATAAGCCAAGTGAATCCGCATTCTGACCATCCAAGAACTGCATCGGCAACACGCCCATTCCAATCAAATTCGATCGATGGATCCGCTCAAAGCTCTCAGCCAAAACAACTTTGACACCCAGCAAGCGCGTTCCCTTTGCCGCCCAGTCACGACTCGACCCAGTTCCATACTCCTTGCCGGCAAGAATGATCAGTCCAATACCGTTCTTCTGATATTCCATCGACGCTTCGTAGATCGAAATCACTTCACCCGTCAAGTAGTTCGTTGTAAACCCACCTTCAGTTCCCGGCGCCAGCTGATTACGAAGCCGAATGTTCCCAAACGTTCCCCGAACCATCACTTCGTCATTCCCGCGGCGTGCACCATAGCTATTGAAGAGATGCGGTGAAACGCCCTTGTGAATCAGATACTCGCCCGCCGGCGAAGCAGCCTTGATCGAACCTGCCGGTGAAATGTGGTCGGTCGTAACCGAATCACCTAACTTCGCCAAGCACTTCAATCCGTTCAAATCTTCAACCGTTTCCGGAGCCTCACGCTTCATTCCCTCAAAGAATGGAGCCTTCTTGATATATGTTGAATCGCCTTTCCAGCCGTATCGTTGACCACTTCCAGCATCAATCGACTTCCACTTATCATCGCCTTCAAAAACACTCGAGTAGCTCTTCGTAAACATCTCGCGAGTGATGTTCTTCTCCACCATTTCCGCGATTTCAGATTGGCTCGGCCATACATCTTTTAAGAAAACATCATTTCCACTCGCATCTTGTCCAATCGGGTCGTTGGTGAGATCAATGTCAATCGTTCCCGCAAAGCTATATGCCACAACGAGCGGCGGCGACATCAAGTAGTTCGCCTTCACATCCGGGCTAACTCGCCCTTCAAAATTGCGATTCCCGCTCAAAACGCTAACAACTGCCAAGTCTTGCTCACGGACAGCGGAGGAAATTTCATCCTTCAACGGCCCCGAATTCCCAATGCATGTCGTACAGCCATAGCCAACAATGTTGAACCCAATCGAATCCAAGTCTTCAAGTAAACCTGCCGATTCTAAGTACCGCTGAACCACCCTTGAACCTGGCGCTAACGATGTCTTGACCCAAGGTTTAGGCTTCATGCCCAACGCCCGCGCTTTTCGAGCAACTAAACCTGCCGCCACCATAACGCTTGGATTACTCGTGTTCGTACAGCTTGTAATCGAAGCAATCACGATGCTTCCATTTGAAAGCGCATTTGCATCATTTTTGGCATCCGGAAAAGCCGCAAAATAGGTGTCCTTGGCTTTGCTCAAAAGCGCGCGATCTTGCGGACGTTTCGGCCCCGCAACACTCGGCTGAACCGTCGTCATGTCCAATTCAAGCGTCGCCGAATATTCAGATTCTGGAGTCGATGCCGTATGAAGCAGTCCTTGCTGTGTAAAGTAGTCGCGAACCAACGCCACCTGAGCTTCAGCCCGACCACTGACCATCATATAACGCAGGGTTTCTTCATCAACTGGGAACAATCCACAGGTCGCACCATATTCCGGGGCCATATTGGCAATCGTCGCCCGATCCGCCAGCGGCATATTCGGGATTCCTGGGCCATAAAACTCAACGAATTTTCCAACCACGCCATGCTTCCGGAGCATTTCCGTCACCGTCAATACCAAGTCAGTCGCCGTCGCACCTTCCGGTAATTTGCCCGTCAGCTTGAACCCAACAACCTGTGGAATCAACATGCTGACCGGCTGACCAAGCATTGCCGCTTCCGCTTCAATCCCTCCAACGCCCCAACCCAAAACTCCAAGACCATTGATCATCGTCGTATGGCTATCTGTTCCCACAAGAGTATCAAGCCCCGCCACATCGCCCTTCATCATCACGCCTCGAGCCAGATATTCCAAGTTCACCTGGTGACAAATCCCAGTATTCGGCGGAACGACCTTAAAATTCTCAAGCGCACCTTGACCCCACTTCAAAAACTCATATCGCTCATTATTCCGTTCAAATTCTAAATCCAAATTGATTTGCAACGAAGCATCCGAACCGTAACTATCAATTTGTACCGAGTGGTCAATAACCAACTCGACCGGCTGCAATGGATTGATTTTTTCTGGATCGCCACCTAATTCTGCCATCGCATCGCGCATACTCGCCAAATCAACAACGCACGGCACACCCGTAAAATCTTGCAACAAAACCCGAGCCGGAGTAAACGCAATTTCCTTACTTGGCTCTGCCTTAGCGTCCCAATTCAACAACGCTTCAATGTCGCCTTTGCTGACGTTCACGCCATCTTCGTTTCGTAACAAATTCTCCAGCAAAACCCGGTGAGCATAAGGCAACCGGGCAACATTAAAGCCTGCCTCCTCAAGAGCCTTCAGGCTGTGATAAGTGACGGATTGACCGCCCAGATTTTCGGTTCGTTCGGTGTTAAAGCTATTCAAGGTTCATCAGGCTCCAGGTGGAATTTTCGGTTCCCAAAGGTTACCTGCGATAGGGCCAGCAATTAGGACAGGGATTAATACACTAAAGGGACGCCATTCTGAACGATCTGATTGACAAAAATATACTTTGGATCAACATCCTTGAGTCTCGTTTTCACTATGCGAGCTTTGTAATCAACCTCATAAGTTTTGCCCGTCAACGGATCAATGACCCTTCCAAACCAATCTGGATCTCCATCCATCCCATCAACAGCAGCGAGGGATTCCATGAGCGCTATCCTCGCCGCGTCTAAGTTCATTTGCATAACATAACTACTTTCAATTTTGGTCAGCCACCCCCGCTCAATCGCCGCCATATAAATCTCACCTACCGGATTGTCCGATTCTTCCACCGGATCATGCATGGCAGTTCCATCCCATTCATTTGCAGGCGTTTCAAATATGTTAATTCCCCATACTTTCTTTAACCTCTCGTTCAAAGCATTTCTCCGTGTCGCAAATTCGTCAAAATTAATTGGCGCAGCTGAATACAAACTGCATAGTTCCTTGGCTTTGTCAACAACTGAATCGATCTTGATTAATGTATTTCCTTTCAATGCCTTATCGAGCTCTTGAATCGGCCCATCTTCGTCGCCCATTGGGTCAACCAGTTCTGCCATTGCCGCCGACTGATCCTTACGATTCCACTGCTCGATAAGGGCGCCCATTTGATTCAAGACAAAATCTTCCTTCCCACAGCTCGCGACGCGATCCAAAATCGAAAAGTCCATCGCTTTCATCGCCGCCCGAGCTTCACTGCCTCCAACTCGTTGACCAATCCGAGACAGCCCCTCTGCCGCAATCACAACTGTCGGCATCAAATCCGCGCAAACCATCCCCGGAGCAGAAAGAAATCCCTCACGCGCCAGATTCATCGTCTCAACCGCAATCTTGAGTGCCCCAGTTTTATCTCCCGAAGCGTCCATCAACCTCGCCCTTAAAACCCTAGCCCCTACCACCACAGAAAACTGGCTCACAACTAAATCATTCTCGAGTGAATTTAGCGCAGGATTCTTTGCTTTAGACCACCATTCATCAAGCGACTTCGCCATACTCTCGCGTTCAGCTTTCTTTTCCGGCTTCATCCATTCCGCATTTTCATTAAACGGATCGGCCAACGCATCAATCAACCCTCCATCCATTGGCGGCGGAATGGACACATAGTCTCGAGCTATCCAAACACTCGATGTAACCTCCCCAACACCCAATAACTTCGTGAATTCAGCCTCTGAAAAGGGAGACCGCTTAGCTGGCGCACCTCCACCATTACATCCCACCAAAACTAGCCCACAAGCCAAAATCCACGCCACAGATCGCATAACTTAAAGTACCACCAAACACGAGCAATCCCCAAAGAGTAGAATCCAGTAGACATAAAGTGAGCGAAACCGCACCCCCGAATATCCCCCCAAAAGCAAAAAAAACGACATCCACTAATCCACATGTCGAAGAAAAGCTCAAAAACATTTCCACAAAACCCGGTTGTTACATCTACCGCGATGAAAACAACACCATCCTCTACGTCGGCAAGGCAATCAACCTCCGATCTCGAGTCCGCTCCTACTTCCGAAAATCCACAATCCACGGCGCACGAATAGAACGACTCGTCCGCAAAATCCGCGATATCGAAACAATCATAGTCGATAGCGAACTCGAAGCCCTCGTACTCGAATGCAATCTTATCAAAGAACATCGCCCGCCCTACAACGTGCGGATGCGCGACGACAAAAGCTATCCCTACATCGCCATCACCAAAGAAGCATTCCCTCGAGTTATCTTCACCCGTAATCCGAAACGATCTCTCGGAAAAACCTTCGGCCCCTACACGAGCGCATATAGCGTCCGCGAAACCCTCCAAACCCTCCACAAAATCTTCCCCCTCATCCCGTGCGGAAAATCATGGTCGGGCCGTGACGAGCAACGCCCCTGCCTCTACTACCATATGCATCAATGCCTCGCCCCCTGCGCGGGCCTCGCCTCCAAAACTGAATACAAATCCATCCTCGAAGACGTCAGCAAATTCCTCGAAGGCAAAAATTCCAACCTCCTCCCCACTCTCCAAGCCCAAATGGAAGCAAGCGCAGAGGATCTCGATTTCGAAAAAGCCGCCGCTATCCGCGACCGCATCGCCGCCCTCCAATCCATCCTCGAAAAGCAAAAAGTCCTCACCTCCGACGAAGCCGACCGAGACATTATCGCCGTCGTCAAAGACGATCGCGGCGCCGCAATCCAAATGCTCTACATCCGAGGCGGACGCCTGATCGGGCAATCCAACTATATGATGGATGGCAGCAAAGATGCCTCCCCGACCGAAGCCGTCCAAGAATTTGTCAAACAGTACTACGCCACCGCCCCCGAAATCCCCCGCGAAGTTCTCCTCCCGCTCGAAATCGAAGAACGCGCCATCGTTCAAACCTGGCTCCGACAAAAACGCGGCTCCGCCGTCACAATCGATGTCCCCCAAGGCGGCGAAGGCCTCCGTCTCATTGATATGGCGGCAAAAAATGCCCAACTTGCAATCGAAACCATGGCCCTCGAACTCGAAGCCAAAGAAGAATGGGCGCAACAAGCCATCAGCCAACTGAGCGACGAAGTCGGCCTTACCGCTCCCGCCCTCCGCATCGAAGGCTACGACATCTCAAATATCCAAGGGAAAATGCCCGTTGGCTCAATGGTCGTCAGCGAAAACGGACTCGCCACCAAAGACGAATACCGCCGATTCAAAATCAAGTGGAACCCCGAAGAACCCAACGACTTCGCCATGATGCACGAAGTCATCACGCGTCGGCTCCGCCGCTACCTCGATGGTGATCCCAAATTCGCAAAAATCCCCGACCTCATCATGATTGACGGCGGAAAAGGACAACTCGGCGCCGCCCTCGAAGCCCGCGATGCGCTCGGACTCAGTTTCCCCATGGTCGGACTCGCCAAAAAACAAGAAATCATCTTCGTGCCAGATGCCATCGTGGGAACATCAAAGGAAGGGCTTCCCATATACAGCTACCGCGAAGTCATTCTCCCCCTCACCTCACCCGGCCTCATGCTCCTCCGCAAACTCCGTGATGAAGCTCACCGATTCGCCATCACCTTCCACCGAAAGCTCCGCGATAAACGCATGCACGGCTCCGTCCTCGATGAAATCCCCGGGATCGGCCCCAAACGCCGCCGCATGCTCCTCCGCACCTTCGGTTCAATCGAAGGCATACGCCGCGCCACCGTCGAAGACATCGCCTCCGTCCCTACCCTCACCCTCACCCAAGCCCAACTCATTAGTGAATATCTTCGAGTTGACAATTTGTAAAAAAATTCTTGCAACTGCATAATTTTTGTGTTACATTATTCTGCAAAGGACAATTTATATGAATCTCCGGTTCTTCCTCTTCTTGACTGCCGCTTTGTGTTTCGCTTCCGCATTTTGCCAAGGACAAGGGGGGCAAGGTGGCCCCGGCGGATCAGGCGGTAGCGGGGGGGGCACAACGCCTCAGACAAATTGGTCAGTAACCCCTAATCAACCAGTTGCAAAGCTCAAAGATAAAGTAACGGTGTATGAGCAGGTTTGGACTGGCGGATACGAAACAGTTATATATACGAGGGACACAACGAATGGAGATGTGAGTTGGTATCGAAATGGGGCTTCAATGGGCTGGCAACAGAGGCCAATCCCCGCAAGTAGCATTTCAACGGCCAAATGGGAATCTGAAGGAACATTTGAACAAGTGTTTACATGGCAAGGGGTTGGACCGGCTCCTTCTAAGCTGGGGCTTGTTGTGACAGCATACGCGGTCGCAGCATTTAATGAAGAACTATGGCCAGGTACTACTTCCGGAAGTGGAACCGTTGAAAATGGGTATGGCAAAGGTGCGTCCACTGGTGAATCCGGAGCATTTGTTTGTTCAAATTCAATCGAATCAAATGGGAAACACTTTATCGAAGTCGACGTTATCGACGGTGTCGCTGTATTCAAGTCTGAGACACTAAGGGCTTCTGCGCAGTCCAGCGGCCCGCAGGCAAAGGCATTTGCCGGCGTAAACGTGTCCGCTGTCCCTGATTCTAGAGCCATTTCACTTTCAATGGGCCAAACCTTTCGCTCAACAGTCGTCGGCTACGAGGATTGGTATATTAACAACTTCTATGTTACAGGTTGGGAAATTCAACCGTACCTAAAACGAGCAAAAATTCCTTCATTGCCTAAACCCATGGCAAATGGAAGATTCTTTTCTCAAGATTTCATATATGGTGTACCAGTTTCAGTACAAGCGCAGACACCATTTTCGGGAAATATTGTCGATACACCCTTTAGTTTTGGCATAATTGGAAACGCAACAAAATTGGGAACAACATCTGATCCAGATTTATTTGAATGGCTCGATTCTGCATCAGGAGTCCCAATATTGCACATCTTTCCATCTAAGCCCTGGTCAATGCCATCTCATTTGGATCCAGGTACAGCAAGTTACACAGCAAATAAGGATGTGTTTCTAGTTGGGGTTTCTCCAGTGACAGGTGTCATTGAGCAGTTGCAATTTGCCCCACGCACTTCAGGAAACATTCTTAGTGTTGCTTTAAAGATGGACTGGAACGATAATGTAAATGGACAAGCTGAAGCAAAAATTATCCTAAGGGGTTTTGTTGAGTTAGAGCTGTCGTTTGGTCCCAGGCGTGAAATTTCTCCATTTTACAAATCTGTAACAGGGTGGGTTCCTTCAAGTGAAGGCTCAGTGACGATAAATGACAATGGAATCTTTACGGTTATCAAAACGACTGGATCAGCATTAAAGGTGGCTGGACTCTTGCCACAGCTAAAACCTTTGGCGGCTATGGGAACAATCTTGGGTCTCGTTGGAGATGTTGGTAGCAATTCGGTTACCCCAAAAACGATTAATCGCAGAGGTGACATCAACAATGGCTCGAAAATATGGCCAGACCCAGTCATCACTGGCTACTCATGGCAATCTCTTCACACTGGAGCAATCCCTTCAATACCCCCTCTGCTCTCTTTTAAGTGGATGGCCCAGTATCAACCTGCAGTAGATCGGGAGTTTCATGTTTATCAGCGGTTTGATGCAAATGGTTTCTTAGATCAAGTCAAGTTAACTGAAGACACAGAAACGCCCCTTATGGTTGGCGGAGCACTTAGGGACATATATTGGCATGACTTAGAGCCAACGGCACCCCCTGCTTATTGGTACGAACAATGACATTTCCCCTCATCATCGCTGTGATACAGATTTCTGCCAGTATTCCGGTAGCACTTGAGAGTAACTATTGGTGGGACGGTGACTTGACAAAGGAAATTCCTCAAGTCAAAAAGTCTTTGGAAAATTCCGAAGGCAAGCTAACAGTCACAGGGTACGAAAGCAAAGATCAACTTATTCCAATGATCAAATCCTCGTTGAAAGACAACCAACTAGGCGGCTTCAATGAAGAAAAGTTTGTTCGGCTCTGCGCGCTCGTTTATCGAGGCAGAAATGCGCCAGGAATCGAGAGTGAGTCATTGTATAAAAGCGCGAAGAGCCACTGTCAGCTTGTTCTGTCCAGTTGGGATCGCAAAGTAAACTCCTTGTCGTTCATTCGCATGTGCGCTCTAATCCGATATGAGTTTAGTTACGAAGGGCCAAAACCTACCCTCGATTTTATCAAAAAAATAAGACCTTATGCGAAAAATGACATTGTCTTTAATGAGGCTTTGGTGAGGTTCATGGGATTCAACTACAAGTCCTTTGACAAAAACGATATTTTGGAGGAGGCCAGGAAACTTGCCAAACATGATCGGGGGATTTATATTCATGCCAGAACCGCTGGACAAACTATACGCACCGTGGCTTTTTTCAAAAAGGATAAGAAACTTCTAGCAGAGTCCATCGAATTGCTCAAGAAGTATCGTTCAGGGATGCAAGTTATTGATCCGGCAGAAAAGAAAAAGTTTGATGAATATTTAAGGCGCCTTTCAAGTGCCGGTGACAATTGGTAAAGGCTCGTTCCTGAACTTACAACGAAGTAGTGCAACTAGCAATCCGAAGAAAATCAGGCGGTTCCAGTGACGGAGCCGCCTTGCCACACCGATAGAAAAGCCGCCTAAGGAACCTCCCAGAATGCAACATCAACCGTAACTGCAGGGAGCGATGCCGAAGAACTCTCCATACCAACTCCATTCGATCCCATCGCCACCGTTTTAGATGTGCCGGTTCCTCTCGCCAGCAGCATCAGCAGGTTTTGGCCAGGCAATCGATAAACATCCGTAGTCGAGTTTGTTGCAAAGTTCGCAACACTCATATTCGTCAACTGCCCATTCCCTGTCCGACCAAAAGTTTCAATCCCTTCGTCACTCTCTCGGTAAAAACTCAGAATGTTGTTCGCCGTCATCGCTGCCCTAAAATTGCCCATCGGATAAACCGTTTTCTGAGGAGCAAGAGGCGTTAACAAACCGTTGCCACCAATCGAAAACTGTGATATGTCATTGTCTTCGCTCATCGCATAAAGGTGCGCCCCGTCGTCCGTCATGATTAACTTAACCGGATGAGAATTTGTTGAAAATGCAGCACCGGGTATTAATGACAACGCACCGCTAGAATCAATCGAATAAACACGAACAACCTCGCTCCCCCGATTCACAACATAAGCATAGTTTCCACTTGGATGGAAGACCATATCACGAGGGCTCAAGTCAGTGCCGACCGAGCCGGGAGCCATCGCCGTCAGACTCCCATTCGCATTGATCGTCCATTGGTCAATTGTATTCTGTGCCGGCACAACCGCATAAAGTGCAGACTTTGTTGGATGCTTAAACAACAGGCTCCCCGAATCGCTCGCCGTCGCAAGAACCGAGTTGCTCGAAGGGGCATCGTTCGAGAACCCAATGCTATAAATGCCATCCGTATTACTCGCAGAAGCATAGAGCCGATCAGTCACCGCCTCGACTGAAACAAATTGATATCCGGTCGAAGTCGTTCCGATTTGGCTCATCGACCCAGCTGATGAAACCGAATACATCGCAACTGTCCCGGAACTCGCTACCGAAACCATTCGATATTCAGGTGCCGATGGAGCGAGTACGCCACCTCCGCCACAACCTGCCAGAACAATAGATCCAACCACGGCCAATGCCGCAAAACTTTGCCAACTTTTCATCTTTGCTTTCCTTGTCCAATAGGACTGTAAGGTTCAGACATAATCACGCAATCAAATGTTCCCGGTTTTGTCATTATATCCGGCTATTAGTCCTGCCCCGAACCTAAATTCCACCCACAGGTACCATTAATGGTTCAAATGAACCTGAAGGACACGCTCAATCTCCCAAACGCCGAATTCAGCATCCCTATGAAGGCCGACCTCACAATCCGTGAGCCGATCATTCAAGCCAAATGGGATGAAATGGGCATTTATGAGCTGATCCAACAAGACCGCAAAGATGCCCCCAGTTGGGTTTTTCATGACGGCCCACCTTATACAAATTCACCTATCCACATCGGAACAGGACTCAACAAAATCCTCAAAGATTTTGCCTGCCGCTCTCATTCCATGATGGGTTACCGTGTGCCTTTTGTACCGGGCTACGACAATCACGGCCTCCCAATCGAACAAGCCGTCATCAAAAAACTCAACGAAGCCAAAATCGAATTTGATATCCCCAAACTTCGTGAAGAATGCCGTAAACACGCCGAGCACTTCATCAATGTTCAAACCACCCAGTTCAAGCGGCTCGGAGTGCTCGCCATGTGGGATAACTCGTACAGCCCCATGCGTCCCAAATACGGTGCAGAAATCATCCGAATCTTCAACCGCTTGGTCGAAAATGGCTACATCTATCGAGGGTTGCGCCCCGTGCTTTGGTCACCCACATTCCAAACTGCTCTCGCCGACACAGAAATCGTTTACGATGAAGCCCATGTCAGCACATCCATTTATGTCAAATTTCCGCTACTCGAAGACCCAAACGGACTCTTCGCTGGGCTGGACGACGTCGGTTGCGTGATCTGGACCACCACCCCATGGACCATCCCCGCAAACCTCGCCGTCGCCTTTCACCCCACCTTCACGTACGTAGTTGCTAAGACCGACCGGGGCCACCTCGTCCTTATCAAAGACTTGCTCGAAAAAACTATGGAGAAGTGCGGCATCACTTCTTATCAAGTGGTTAAAGAATTCCCCGGCAAAGAAGCCGAATTTATTAAGTTCAAGCACCCCATCTTCGACCGCGAATCCCTCGCCGTCCTCGCTGATTACGTCACGACCGAAGACGGTACTGGCGTCGTCCACACTGCCCCCGGCCATGGTCGTGACGACTTTATGACCGGGCAAAAATACGGCCTTCCTGTTCTCTGTCCCGTCGACGAGAGAGGCGTCCTCACCGCTGAAGCTGGCGAGTTCGAAGGCGTCCACTTTAAAAAATGCGATGTTGTCGTAACCGAACGTTTGGCAGAAACTGGCAATCTCCTATTCACCGAACCGTACACTCACAAATACCCACTCGCCGAACGTGACGGAAAACCCGTCATCTTCCGTACCACCGAGCAATGGTTTATCGGAATCGACCTCCCCTTTCACGCCGACAAAACCAAAACCCTGCGCCAAGCAATGCTCGAGCAAATTCCACAAGTCTCATGGTATCCGCCTCCTGCGAAGGGCCGCTTTACATCGATGATCGAAGGTCGCCCCGACTGGTGCATCTCCCGTCAACGCCCTTGGGGAATCGGAATCCCCATTTTCTACGGTAAAGAGTCAGGAAAGCCCGTTCTCGATTCGGTCGCGATTGAAGCAATCGCCGCCCACATCGAGCAGAACGGCTCCGACTCTTGGTACACCGCTGAACCATCTGAAATTTTACCAAATGGTTATAAACACCCTGAAACAGGCGAAACTGACTTCATCAAAGAAACCGACGTCTTCGATGTGTGGTTCGATAGTGCCTGCACTCATCTCTGCGTTCTGGAAGGCAACGTGGATCCCTCATGGAAAGAACACCTGCCCGCCGATCTGTTTCTCGAAGGCTCCGATCAGCACCGTGGGTGGTTCAACATTAGCATGTTCCTTGGCATGGCTGCCCGTGGTGGTCGGCCATTTAACGCTGTCGTCACCCATGGCATGATTACCGACGCAACCGGCGACAAAATGTCAAAACGGAAAGGCAATACGGTCGATCCCGTCAACGCCAGTAACGAATACGGTGCCGATGTCCTCCGGTATTGGGCCGCAAGCGTCAACTACCACAACGACGCCCCTGTCAGTCACGAGCTTCTAAAAATCGCAGGTGACAACTACCGATCTATTCGGAATTCGTTGAGATTTCTGCTTGGTAACCTCGCTGACTATCATCCCGAAGAACCTGCAGTCCTAAGTAAAATCGATCAATGGATCATGCAATCTGCTGACCAACTGGTTGAGGAGGTCACCAATCATTTCAAAGTGTACGACTTTCTTCAAGCATTGAGCGCAATTCACAACTTCGGCGTCAATGAACTCAGTCGATTCTATCTCGATGCAATCAAAGATGTCGTGTACGCAGATGCGACCAATTCGCCCAAGCGACGCGGAGCCCAACAGGCTTGCCATTACGTCCTTGTCCGACTCACGATGCTCATCAGCCCAATCCTTATCCACACCTCCGAAGAAACCTACGAACGGATCCCACACATCGACCACAAACAAAGTGTCCACATGGATATCTTTCCAAAAGCAGTGGTTGAATTCGATGGTCAACTCAACCACCAGGTTGAAGTGTTAATGGCAGTTCGTGCTCGGACGTTCGCGCAATGGGAACAAGAAAAAGCCGGCCTCGGACTCAAGAACTCACAAGATGTCGAAGTCGATTTGCAACTGACGGCCGAGGAGCACACTGTTCTGAGTGTATTCCCGGATCTCGATAACCTCTTCAAAATGGCGGCAGTACGCATTTCCGAAGGAGAACCCAAAGCAACCTTTACAAAGTCGGAGTTTCTCGAATGTGCACGAAGCCGCGTTCGGCGACAAGACGTTCATGTCGTGACTTTGGATGGCGAACAGGTGCCGCTTTCCCGCCGCGACCGCGAGGTACTCGGGATCAATTAGATGCAAAGTTCGCAACGACTCATCAGATTCCTTCTTTGGATTGTCACGCTCATCACATTCGATCAATTGGTCAAAGCATGGGCGCGCACCCAAGCTCAAGGAATTGAAGGCAGAACCTTTTCAGCGCTCATCCCTAATATTTTTGAACTTAAACTGGTCTACAACAAGGGCATCGCTTTCGGAATGGCCCAAGGAGCAGGAGTCTTTTTAACCCCTATTGCAATAATCATTACAGGCTACGCGATCTATCACATTGCCAAAAGTAAAAACGACCCTCCCGGAGTCTTTACCGGACTCGTCCTTCTTGCAAGTGGAGCGGTAGGAAATCTCATCGATAGACTTTCGCCTATGGGCAAAGTTACAGATATGTTCTATTTTCGACTTATTGATTTTCCGGTATTCAATGTCGCTGATACTTATATTACATGTGCCGGAGCAATCATTATCTTTCTTGGACTCAAAGACGCGTTCGCTAAAAAGCCGGAACCAATTCAATCTGAAATCGAGGACGAACCCTCACTCGCAACCGAAGCCAGCCATTCAGAGTAATCTTAAATATGAGAAGACTCCCAATCGGTGGAACCGGACTTTTTGTCATTGCCGCAGCGGCACTCCCGATCATCATCAAGTCATCCAAGCCACTTGCAAGAAAAATAGGCGAAGCATTTGAAAAGTACGGTCAAAAGCTCAAAGAAGCAAGTACCGAAGAAACTCCCAACAAGCGCAAAGAAGCCGAACGACCAGAACCCAAAATCCCCGAGGCACCAGAAGCCGAATCCGCAACTAAGGAAGAGCCAAAAGTCGCCGCAACGAAAGTTAGGCAAACCAAACCCGCCGCAAAAGCAACTTCAAAGCCTCGACCAAAGAAAACTGTCAAGTCAACACCAGCCAAACCGCAAGCAACCGCTAAAAAGCCCGAGACTCCAAACACTTAAGTTTCGTGGGGCCCGAAGCCAAGCCCTCGGTTCTGATTCCCAATGGGGGAATCAGAACCTCCGCCCCCCACGAAACTCTAGTTGTCCCGCTCAAGCCATTGCATCAACTCGCCAACAGTATGCCCCGACTCAAGCGGGTGCCGTAAAGAACAATTCAAACGAACCGTATAACGATTCCGCCGCCCATCTTTCTCAATCTCCAAAACCCCTGCCGCCTGTAAGTCCGCAACAATCCGCTGTGTCGCCCGTTCCGTTATCCCAACCATCGCCGAAACCTCACGCATCGTCAATTCCGGATTCCGCAACAAGCAAACCAATATGTGCGAATGGTTGGTCAAAAACGTCCATCCTCCGCCACTCTTTTCTCGTTCATCAATTGCCATAGTCAGGACCAAGTCCCATTTATTATATCTTACGACATTCATTTCGTGTATTATAATTCGTGTTATGGTTACCGAATCGAATAAAGCGACCCACAACTCAGCGACCAATCAAGCCCCCATCCCCATCACAGTTGCCCACGGCGATGGGATCGGCCCCGAGATTATGCAAGCCACTCTCCGCATTCTCGAATCCGTGAATACCCCCCTTGCCTATGAAGAAATTGCCATCGGCGAACCCGTCTACCTCAGCGGAAATTCTGCCGGTATCGAACCCCAATCATGGGACTCCCTCCGCCGAACAAAAGTCTTCCTCAAAGCCCCAATCACGACCCCACAAGGCGGCGGATTCAAATCACTCAACGTTACCGTCCGTAAATCACTTGGTTTGTTCGCCAACGTTCGCCCCTGTAGAACCTATCATCCAGCGCTCAATTCAGGACCGGAAGGGATGAACGTTGTCATCATCCGAGAGAACGAAGAAGACCTGTACGCCGGAATCGAACACCGTCAAACCGCCGAAGTCTATCAATGCCTCAAACTCATCTCCGAACCCGGCTCCCGCCGCATCATCCGGTACGCGTTTGAATACGCTCAGTCAAACGGACGCAAAAAAGTGACTTGCATGACAAAAGACAACATCATGAAGCTCACCGATGGTCTTTTCCACCGCCTCTTCGATGAAATTGCCCTCGAATATCCCGAAATCGAAACCGAACACTACATCATCGACATCGGCATGGCACGCGTCGCAGCCCGACCAAACGCATTTGATGTCATTGTTACCCCCAACCTTTATGGCGACATCATGTCCGACGTTGCCGCAGAAGTGACCGGATCAGTCGGTCTGGCGGGCTCCGCAAACATTGGACATTCCTGCGCAATGTTCGAAGCCATTCACGGCTCTGCGCCCCGCATCGCCGGACAAAACGTCGCCAATCCTTCAGGACTCATCCTTGCGGCCATCCAAATGCTCGTCCATATTGGACTTCCGAACCATGCCTCACAAATTCACAATGCATGGCTCAAAACTCTAGAAGATGGCATCCACACCAAAGATATCTACCGGGAAGGACATAGCGTGAAAAAGGTCGGAACGCAGGAGTTCGCTGATGCCGTTATTCAAAGAATCGGCCAAACACCAACCCAGATCGAACCGATCAATTATCCCGAGGATCGAGCCAACATCGTAATCCCCGAAGTACCCATGGCACCCGTAGCAAAAGAAACAATCGGCGTTGATGTCTTCATCGACTTCAAAGGAACAGCCGATGAACTGGCTACAAAAATTCAGCCTTGTCAACAAGATGACTTCCCTCTCACCATGATCACAAATCGAGGCGTCAAAGTCTGGCCCGAAGGCCAACCCGAGACCCAATGCACCGATCACTGGCGATGCCGATTCAAAAAGGGAACAGCCATCTCTCACAAGGACATCATCGACCTTCTCAGCCGAGTCAATTCCACAGGACTTGACTTCATCAAAACCGAGAACCTCTGCACCTTCGATGGTGAACCAGGCTTCAGTCTCGGTCAAGGTCAATAGCCCAAAAATGGATCGGCCCTTAAAAGGGCCGATCCATTTCACATTAATCCCTCATTTACTTCCGACGGCGCCGAATCACTGCCAATGCGCCGAGCCCGAGCAAGCTCAAAGTAGCCGGCTCCGGAACCGCCCCATAAGTTGCCAGATATCCCATATTGTGTCCAGTGGCAAACGATCCATTTGCCGACCAACCACCATTACCGTCTACCAAAAATCGACTAATCGTGTTTGTTTCGTGGCCAGAAACAAACATCTCTTGACCGTCCGGACTAAACGCGATTCCAATCGCCGACGATACATTCGCAACAACCGAAGAGGACACGGGCATCAATGTTCCATTCAGAACAATCTTGTGAACCGTGCCCGATTGAAACGACGTGACATAGAGGGCACCATTATTAAGCGCCATCTGATGCATCGCCGTCGATCCGGCGACTGCAAAATCCGTATTTGTATTCGTCGTCAAATCAGTTACTCGAATAACTGAGTTAATCAAGGTCTGATAAATCTTGGTTCCATCAGCCGAAACCAAGACATCCCGTAAGTCGCCATTGTTATAACCACCGTTAGCGGTGAACCCACCACCCGAGGGCAAAAAGCGACGAGTACCATTGTTCTGACCTGAAGTAAACAATTCACCAGTCGTCGAACTGACATCAATACCATGAATCGCACTCATGCCATTTCCGGTCACTTCCGTATCAAAACTCAGCGTCGATCCATTGAAATTGTATCGAGTTACTGATCCTTGACCATTTTGATTGCCCCATCGGTTACCAATGTAAAGCTGATTTCCTACCATCCGCAATCCGCCAGCATCGTGCAAGGCCGAGCCCGCAATACCTGCGCCAGCAGTCCCAGCACCACCAGTCGTTGCAAAGTCGTATCGCTGAACTCCGCCATAAAGTGCAGTATTGCCACCAAGCGAACCTGATGTGGTTTCCGATGCAAACAACGTGAATTGTGCTTGCGCCCCAACCGCCAAGACCAAAAGTCCAACCGTTACAAATGATTTCATTGTTCTTTCCATTTTCTCTCCAATCCGACGGAATGCCGCCGTATCTACCCATCATATCAACTCAGCGTGAAATTTGCGTGAAATTCCTCCTGTCAGCGTGCCAACAGTTCTTTGAGCTTCCAGATCATAGTATCAGAAAACATGATGCTTTGCCACCACTACCCAAATCATTCGATTACTAAAAACGCCTCCGCAACCATCAATCCCGTAATTCTACGGGTCCCCTTGACCCAAAATCCTAAACCTGCCATACTCCAATTCCCACACGCGCGATTAGCTCAGTGGTAGAGCACTACAATGACACTGTAGGGGTCACAGGTTCAAATCCTGTATCGCGCACCATTTTCAAATACTGAAGCCCGATCTCAAAAGAGATCGGGCTTCTCCCTATCAAGCAACTAAAAAATCAACCTTTCGGCTGAGTCGCAACGGCAGGAGTCTTAATATGATCCTTAGCGTTCCCAACGTACTTCGCCGGGTCAGCCTTCAACTTCGCAACACAGCCGCCGCAGCAGGTGTAATAGCGAACACCCTTGAAGTCAACAAAGCTTGCCGCCGAAGCGTAATTACTAATTTCTTCCTGGGCAACCGCGCAGAAAAGAGCTTCTTTCTTCGGCATCGTGCCAAATTTTGCCGGCTCCTTGTCAAATGCCGCTTTGTTCGCCTTGCTACTAAAGTGGAATCGAATTCCCTTATAATCGCTTGTGTCAGCAATAATCCCCGGAGAAGCCAATCGCATACCGCTTACTGGGTCGAACATAAAATCGCCCGCAACCTTGCTCGCCTTCGCCTGAGCTTCCAAGTACTTGCCTGGCTCAGCCTTAAACTTCGCATCGCATCCGCCGCAGCAGAAGTAATACCGTGAGCCATTGTAGTCGTGATACCCCGCCGTCGATACGTCCGCAATGTTCGAACCCATCACTGGGCAAACAAACGGCTTCACATCATTCGCCGGAGTCATCGCCACCAACGCCAAAACTGTCGTCATCGTTAACATGATTCTTCTATTGTAATGCAATTTCTGCCCTGTCGTTCCAAAGCCCTACTTTGTATTAGAACCCCTTCCCATATAGCTTCCCGCAGCTAACTGTGGAATAGTTTTGGAGCAAATTCAAACGGGCTTGCTCTACTACTGGAATTTGCCGTCGTAACGCATTTGCATCTACCATTGCGGGGAAAGCCGGATCATCTCGGCGAACAAAATAATCTGTCGAAAACCAGAGTTTTGCTTTGTCAACCCAATCTCGCTCGCGATCTGAACGTGCTAAAGTTCTGGCACAGGCAATCTTATCTTCATCAAGTTCACCAACCAATTCCATAGATTAATAAGCATATGGAAGGT
>JBJXDW010000028.1:0-14968 GCA_046154445.1 Fimbriimonadaceae bacterium
TTGGGATTTGTTTAGTTGTGTTGGCGGGGGCGGCAATTATTGATAAGCCTTACCGGGTGACGCGCCTTTTGAGTCATGCGGATCGGTGGAGCGATAGCAAGATTGACTCGATTGGGTTCCAGACGACGCAAAGCGAAACCGCTTTGGCGATGGGTGGAATTTTGGGGAAAGGGTTTGGCCAAGGACGGGCTAAATATACGTTGCCGGAACCGACGAACGACTTTATTTTGGCGACAATTGGCGAAGAAGCGGGATTGATTGGATCGCTAGTTGTGATTGGGTTATTGGGTTTTATTGTGATGCGGCTTTACAATCATGGGATGCAGCGGATTGATCGATTTGAGAAACTGATGCTAGTTGGGGTGAGTTGCTGGATTGGGATTCAGACGATTTTGAACGTGATGGTGGCGAACGGGTTCTTGCCGGTTATGGGGGTTCCTTTGCCGTTCTTCAGTGCGGGGGGATCGAGTTTGTTTGCTCTCTGGTTGGCACTTGGAGTGAGCCAGTCGGTGATTTCGAGTCCAAATGTCCGAGTTGAGCAAGGTGGATTGAGCGTGAATGAGGGCGAGCCAGTGGCACGGCGAGCGTATGTGAGATGAGGATTCTCGCGACTGGAGGGGGCACGGGCGGTCATGTTTATCCGGCGTTGGAATGCGCGTTAGGTGCGCGTGACCGAGGGCATGAGGTCGAGTATTGGGGGTCACTGCGCGGGCAAGAACGAAGTGCGTGTGAACGGGTGGCTATGCCATTTAAGGGTTTTGAATCGGGGCCGGTTTATCGGTTAACGACGATTCGGGGAATGAAGAGTCTTTTGACGTTGTTGAAATCGACTTCGGCGGTGAAGCGCGAGATGCAAGGTCGGGGAGTTGATGCGGTTTTTGCGACGGGGGGTTATTCGGCCGCACCGGTTTTAAACGCGGCTCGCAAGATGGGGATTCCGTTAGTGATTCATGAGCAGAATACGGAACCGGGGCGGACGAATTTGATTATGAGTCGGTATGCGGCGGCGGTTTGTACGGCGTTTCATGCGACGGCACGGCACTTTCCAAAGGAAAAAGTGACTCGGGTGGGGATGCCAATTCGAAAGGAGTTGCGAGCGTCTGCGGAGCAGGGTCGGCTTCCGCTTGGGGGGAGTCATCTTCCGCGTATTTTGGTAATGGGAGGGAGTCAGGGGAGCCAGTCGCTGAATGACATGGCTTTGAGTACGGCGATGCGGATGGGTGATAAGCAGATTCGCTGGACCCACGTGACAGGTCTGAGTCATTTTGAAAGCACTATGAATTCTTTGGAGAAGATGGGGATTCATTCGGAATACGAGATAAAGAGTTATCTTCAGGCTGAGGAGATGGCAGATGCGATGTTTGGGTGTGATGTTTCGGTATGTCGGAGTGGGGCGGGGACGATGGCGGAGTTAGCGGCGTTCCGGAAGCCTTCGGTGTTGGTGCCTTATCCGGCGGCGTTTAATGACCATCAGTATTACAATGCGAAGGAATTTGCGGATTTAGGGGCGGCGGAGATAATTCGGCAGAGCGATATGGATTCGGCGACTTTAGAATCGCGGATTTTGGGATGGCTTTACGATATGGATCGGCAGGAAATTGCGCGGGCGGCGCTGGCGGAGTGGGACGTGCCGGATGCGGTTGAGCGGATTTTGGACATTATTGAGTCGTCGGGAAAATCGCGGCGATGAGAACCAAACAGGAAATAGCGACAGCTTTTGGGAAACGGGAAGAATTGAACGGGGCCGAGTCGTTTTTCTTGGTGGGGATTGGAGGCGCGGGGATGGCGGGGGTTGCCAGATTGTTAAAGGGACGTGGGTTTCGGGTGCGGGGGACGGATTCGACGGCATCGCATGTGATTGAAGCGTTGCGTAGTGAAGGGATTGAGGTTTCGATTGGTCATTCGGGTGAGATGATTAAGGCGGAGGATCGGGTGATATTGACGGACGCGATTCCGTTGGACAGTTCACCGGAGGTCGCCCGAGCGAGGGAACTAGGATTACCGCTGTTTCGCCGGTCTCAGGCTTTGGGGTGGTTGCTTGAGGACTTGAAGACAATTGCAGTGACGGGGAGCCACGGAAAGACGACGACGACGGGGATGATTTCGATGGGTTTGCGGGCTTGCGGGATGGATCCGACGGTTGTTGTGGGGGCAGAAATTCCGGAGCTTGGGACTTCGGTAGTAGATGGCAAGGGCGGCTTCGCAGTGGTGGAGGCGTGTGAGGCTTATGATTCTTTGCACGACTTTGACCCGGATGTGGTCGTGCTTTTAAATCTGGAACTTGACCATATTGATTTTCATGAGACTTGGGAGAATTTGCGGGATTCGGTGACGCGGTTTGTCAATCGAGCGCGGATTTTGATTTACAATTCTGCTGATCAGGGAGCGAGGGAGATTGCGGATCGGGTTTCGGTTGAGACTTTGGCATTTGACCCGGCGGCGGTTGCGGTTGAGGGGATGCGCCAGCAGGGGGCGCATAACGTGGCGAATGCAGCGGCGGCTTGGGCGGCAATTCAGTCAGTTGGAGGAAATGATTCGGCTTTGGAGGGGATCAAGAATTTTGGGGGAGCGGAGCGGCGTCAGCAAGTTTATTTTGAGGGAGTGATGCCGGGGTTTGGTCAGCTGGCTATTTTGGACGACTATGCTCATCACCCGACTGAGGTGATGTTGAGTTTGCAGGCGATCCGGAAAGGGTGGATCGAGAATGGTTTGGGCGAACGATTGGTGGTGGTTTTTCAACCGCATTTGTATTCCAGGACGGCTCCGCTGATTCGGGAGTTTGCGACGGCATTGGACGAAGCAGATTTGGTGGTGATGACGGATATTTATCCGGCAAGAGAGGATCCGATACCGGGGGTGAGTAGCTGGCGGGTTTTGGAGAAATGCGCGAAGCCGAGTTATTACGTTCCGGCGCGTCAGCAGTTGGCGCGGAAGGTTGCGAAGTGGGTGAAACCAGGTGATGTTGTTGTTGGAATGGGGGCGGGGAATATTGCGGAGTTTGCCGGTCAGTTTCGAGAAGAAATGGAGAGGTTTGGCCGAGACAAATTGAAGGTTTGGGTGGCGATGGGAGGTTTAGGGCCGGAACGTGAGGTTTCCCTACATAGTAGTCGGGAGATTCATAAGGCGTTGATGTCGCTTGGTTATGATTCTGAGTTGATTGATGTGGCGGCGATGGCGGTTGGGACGGGGGATCTGATCTGTTTGGTGGGGCCTGGGAGACCGGACGTTGTGTTTTTGGGGATGCATGGCGAATGGGCGGAGGACGGTGTTTTTCAGGGATTGATGGAGCTTTTTGGGATTCCTTATACGGGTTCGGGGGTTCAGGCTTGTTCGATCGCGATGGATAAGGAAGCTTCGAAGAAAGTTTTCGAACGAGAAGGAATTCCGGTGCCGTTCGGGCATATGCTTAAACGGGGTGATTCGGTACCTGAGATGCCCATGCCGGTAGTAGTCAAACCGAATGCGCAGGGTTCGAGTGTGGGGCTTTACTTTGTCCATGACAAGACGGGTTTAGCGGGGGCGATTGAGGGGGCATTCCGGCATTGCAATGAGATTTTGGTGGAGGAACTGATCGAGGGGATAGAAGTAAGCGTTCCAGTTTTGGGGGACCGGGTTTTGCCTCCAGTTGAAATTGTTCCGGGGGAAGGAGAATATGATTTCGCAAACAAGTACACACCGGGGGCAACGGAGGAGATTTGTCCGGCTCGTTTGACAGAGGCTCAGACGAAAATGGCGATGGATCAGGCGTTGCGGTGTCATCGGGCTTTGGGGTGCCGGGGAATCACGCGAACGGATATGATCGTCACTAGCGACAAGGTTGTTGTGTTGGAGTTGAACAATTTGCCTGGGATGACGGCGACGAGTTTGGTGAGGAAGGCAGCGGGGGCGGTGGGAATGAGTTTTGAAGAATTGGTGGAATGGATTTTGAAAGATGCCCTCAATGAAACCCACTAAGTCGGCGACTCGGAAACGGGCACCAGCAAAGCGGCGCGCGGCACCTCGTAAGAAGGGGTCTGGTTTTACTATGGGTTGGGCGAATTTTTTGTGGGTTCTCGCGATGGTTAATCTGATAGCCGGATTAATTTTTAGTCCGGTGACGGGTTTGCACCATGTTTCGGTCAAGGGGGCTGACAGTGCGGTGGAGTTGAAGGCGATCAAGAAGCGACTGGAACCTTGGGCAACGGAGCCTTGGATTCGTCAAAGTCGATCGGCGATGGCAACGGCAGTATTAGCGGATAATCGGCTTTCGAGGGTTACGATTTCGTCGAATGTATTTGGTCGGGGAGAATTGACTTTGGTTCATCGAGAGCCAGTTGCAAAAATTGAGCCTCCGGCGAGTGATGATCCGGAAAAGGTGGCAGATTCGGCAATTTACTTGGACAGTACAGGGGTTTTGTATCGCGACTCCAATTCGATAGTGTTTCAAGGTCCGGTTTTGGTGGTTCCGGATGGGGCGCGGGTGCCTCAGATGAGTGTTATTCAGACTTGGCCGTTGAATGCGGTGGCAAAAGTTTCCGTCAAAGGTCAGGGTTTGTTACAAGAATTACAGTTTAAGGTTGTGTTAGACGAGCGTTCCGTTATATCCTTAGAGGTGGCGGATGGACCTCAGATTATTTTGGGACCAGAATCTGATCTAGATGAAAAGTTTTCGGTATTAAGCCGGGCATTTGCATCTGATAAAGATAAGATTATGGGATACAAGTTAATCAATGTGAGTGCTCCTGATCGGCCAGTCTTCAGCCCTTAGGAAACCATGAACCCTTTTATCCAACGTCAAAGCCCACGCGGATGGGTTGTCCCGATCAGTATTTTGGCAATGATGATCGGGATGATGGCGAGTTTGGCGTTTTTGTCGGAGGGGGCGAAGAGTAGGTCAGCGGCTCAGAACCAGACTGGTGGTCGAGGCGAATTTGTGGGGAGTCAGGACGTTAGTTTAGCGAAAGAGGTTGTGAATTTGCGGGAGGAGGTGTCTAAACTTCGTGAGGACAAAACGAAGTTGGAGACCAAGATTGCGGAAACCGGGAACGCGACTAAAGAGATTAATGATAGTTTGCAGGATACTAAGATATTTGCGGCTTTGACGGATTTGAAAGGACAGGGTTTAATCATTACTTTGTCGGATAGTAAGAAGCCGAGTGATGAGATGATTGTCGAGAGCGGTCTTGTTCACTACTTGGATGTTTTGAAGGTCGTTAATGAACTGTTTAATGCGGGGGCAGAAGCAGTCGCGGTGAATGGCTTGCGGATTGGGCCGCGGACAGATTTTCGGTGTGTCGGAAGCACGATTTTGGTAGGCACTCAGAAAATTGCGCCGCCGGTGGTGATTCAGGTAGTTGGTGAGACGAAGACGTTGCTCGGCGCGATGAACATGCCGGGCGGGATTTTGGCGGAGTTGCGGGACGTTGATCCGGCGATGGTTAAAGTGGAACCAGCGCAGGAGTTGACCTTGCCGGCATATGATGGTGCGACGAAATTTAAGTTCGGCACGGTGCCCGAGGTGAAAGAATGATTTTTATTCCGATTCTGGCGATGTTTGTTGGGATCGTGCTTGGGGCGTTAATTTCGGCGCAGGTTCCTCTGGCTTGGGCGCCGTATATGAGCGTGGCGGTTTTGGCGGGATTGGATTCAATTTGTGGAGGAACACGGAGTTACTTGGAAGGGAAATTTCAACAGGATATATTTGTCTCAGGGTTTTTGTTTAATATATTGATTGCGGTGTTCTTTGTTTGGCTTGGAGTTGGGATTGGGCTGAACTTGATGTTGGCTGCCGCATTGGTTTTTGGGATGCGAATTTTTACAAATTTGAGTTTGATTCGACGGCTTGCTCTGAGTAGGATAGCGGAGAATCGGCGGAAAAAGGAAACTCAGGATATTGCAAATAGCGGGGAAATGGAGTCGGCTAATGAGGCTTAGTTTGAGGATGGAATTGAGTTGATGGATTTACAGGATGCGGTAGTTGCGCTTGAGATTGGGAGCGCGAAGGTGGCAGCTTTGGTAGCTCGGCCCGATGCAAAAGGGCGGCTTGAAGTTGTTTCGTTAGCTTATGGTCCAGCGGCGGGATTTGATCGCTGGCGGATTGTTGATGAGGAATTGGCGGCAGAGTCGGTCGAGAATGTAATTGGCAAATTGGAACGGCATTTACAGGTTCCGATCAAGCGGCTCTTCTTGGGTTTTGCAACACCTTCGATGGAAAGCGTAACGGGTTTGGCGATGACGCCGATTTTCCCAGCGGGGCGGCACATTAAACGGCAGGATATTCATACGTTGATTCAGACGAGTCGAAAGGTGAATCTGAACGGCAACGCTGGTCAGGTCTTGGCATTGCCTCGGCACTTTTTGGTTGATGGTCAGAAACTCCATTCTGCACCGGAGGGAATTGCGGCTGAAAGGCTGGAAGTTGAGACTCATATTGTTTCATGTCCGGAAAGCGAACTTGCACAGATCGAGGGCATTGTGACGGCGGGGGGGCGTGAAGTTGTTGGATTGATACCAAGCGGATTGGCATCTGGATTGGGGACACTTAGTTCGGATGGTTTGGAACTTGGTGCGACGATTATTGATATCGGAGCGGAGAAGACTTCGGTTGGAGTTTTCTTGGAAGGCGGGTTTGTTTTTCAGGCCGTGGTGCCGATGGGATCGGCGTTTATTACACGCGACATAATGCAGCTTTTGAGCGTAGAGTGGGACGAAGCGGAGCGGCTGAAGTGTGAAGCTGGTGAAGCATGGTCGGCGGGGATTGAAGATTCTGAGCGAGTTATGGTGTTGCAGGCGGGGATGGCGGAGAGCCGACCGATGCAGAAAAAGGTTTTGGCGGAGATTATTGAGAGTCGTGTGCGCGAGATTTTTAGTCAAGTTGGTGATGCACTGGAAAAGTTTGCTCCACTGAAAGAATTACCAATTATGGTGGTTTTAACAGGTGGCGGCAGCATTATGAAGGGAACTGAGCAACTTTGCGAGGAAATCTTGCAAGGAAAAAGAAGCAAAGTTGCACAGCCAAAGGTTGCGGGACGGTTTTCGGGGCAGGTCGCATCGCCTATGTTAGCGACAATTGTTGGCGTTGCGCGGTACGCTCTAGAATCTGATGAAGCGGAGCTTGCACCGATCAGTGGATCGAGTAGTTGGCGCGACCGATTTAGAACGTTGATTTCAAGATTTGATGGGAAAAAGTAGTCATAACCGTTGGGTTGTGAAAAGGATCAGGACAAAAAAATGGTAGAAGGCGCAATTATTAAAGTCATCGGTGTTGGTGGCGGCGGATGTAACGCTGTTAATCGCATGGTTGAGGCAGGTATTCAGGGTGTTGAGTTCATTGCGATGAACACGGACATCCAAGTTTTAGATAACTCGAAGGCAAGTAAGAAGGTTCAGCTTGGGCCGAATCTTTCTCGTGGTCTTGGAGCGGGCGGCGACCCAGAAGTTGGTAAAGCAGCTGCAGAAGAAAGCAAGAACGAGATTCGGAAGATTATTGAAGGTGCGGATATGGTTTTTGTCACGGCCGGTATGGGTGGTGGAACGGGGACAGGTGCTTCGCCAGTTATTGCTGATTTGAGCCGAGAAGTTGGTGCGGTTACGGTGGCGATTGTTACTCGACCGTTTGGTTTTGAAGGTCCGCGTCGCAAACGCATGAGCGAAGATGGCGTGACTTCTTTGATTGGTCGCGTTGATACGATGATTACGATTCCAAATGATCGTTTGCTAGATGTGGTTGAGCGGCGCACGAGTTTGCAAGATGCATTCCGGGTTGCGGATGATGTTCTGCGACAAGGCGTTCAAGGAATCAGCGACATTATTACGATTCCTGGTCAGATCAACGTTGACTTTGCCGATGTTAAAGCGGTGATGGTGAATGCAGGTCCGGCATTGATGGGCATTGGTTATGGCGTTGGTGAGTCGCGGGCATTGCAAGCGGCAGAGCAGGCAACTTCTAGCCCGCTATTGGAACAAACGATCAATGGCGCGCGTGGATTGTTGGTAAACATTTCGAGCGGTGAAGATTTGACGTTGAGCGAAGTGAGCGAGGCAATGGACTATATTCATAGCCTTTGTGATCCGGAAGAAGCAAATATTTTCTTTGGGACGGTGGTGGACCCTCGGCTTGAGGGCGAAGTTCGGATTAGCGTTCTGGCGACGGGCTTTGACGCGGAAGTCAAGAAGACCACTCCTTTTAAGAATGTATCTGTGAGTTCGGCTTCTGTTCAGCAATCGGCCACGGCGGTTGTTGAAGTTCCGGCTGAGGAAGCCAAGACAGTTGTGGCAGAGCAACCGAGTGCAGATGTTAAGCGAATTACTTCGCCGACAGGAAGTGCGATTCGAGACATTTGGGATCGGAACAAGGCAGCTCAACGAGAGGCCGCTGAACCGGCGGATGTTTATGAAGAGTCGGATTCTGAGATTGATATTCCGGCTTTCTTGCGCGAGCATCGCCGCAACCGGGATAAGTAAGCTCTGACGGTCCTGATCAAAATGTGCCTCGGTTGGCTGATTTGCTAACCGGGGCTTTTTTATGTTTGGGCTGCAAAAAAGTAGACATATTTCTACATAACAATGGTAAAGTTGAGGAAGACGTGATTTCCCCCATGAAAAAGGGGAAAAGAGTTGAGGAACGGCAGAAATAAAAAAACAAAAAAGTCGCTCCATATTGTGGTTGGGGTGCGTCTTGACCACAGAATATAGCGGTTCTCCCTGTTAGAACCACCTGGGACAGTTCTAGTTCTAGCTGGGAGGGCTTGCGGCAATGGCGGAATGGATTCGCGCCTTAAATCTGGCGGATTCTGAGTATTGGTCGACCGAAGATGGTTTACCTTGGAATCTGGGAAGCGCTAGAGAGATTGGTCAGCGGCTCTGGAGTTATTGCTCCAGGGCTTTTTGTTCCCTTTTGGAACGAGACCGCATACGAGGGTAGGCCAGACGATGGTTGCCCAATTGAAGTGCCTGAAAGGGCGTAGAAATAATTGAAAGATTAAAACGAGAAATTAAGAAATGAGCAGCACGCTAAATGATTTGGAATTGAAAAGATTTGCCTTGATGTCAACGGCTGAGCGCCCAAAGCTTGACTGGGGCATTCAGATTGGAAAGGAGCTTAGTGTTGAAAAAGAAATTCGTTTGATTGGTGGGAACGAAGAAAGGGACTTTGAAGTCGGCATGGTTGGCGATATTGTTGGCGATGCGATGGCGGCAGTTTTGCTGAGTCAGGGCCGTGACGACTTGGATACGGCGGAGAATCGAACGTTTGCGAAACGGATTTCTCGGGATGTGGTTGATCGGCTTGGTTCGCTGGGCGGGGATCGACTTTTGATCAGTGAATATGACCTGAGTGTTTTGATCGAGGCGGTTTTGATTGAAGCAGGGGCATTTGATGTTGCTAAGAGTTTGGTGAGCCAGCGGAGTCGGTTGCCAAAGGCAGAAGTTCATTCTTCGACGGTGCGTTTGATTCGGCGGAATCAGCAGGTGGTGCCTTGGAGCGCTGACAAGATTGAGATTGCGGTTCGTAAATCTTTTTTGAGTCAGGGATTGAATAGTGAGCCGGCAGTTGAGATTGCGGCGAACGTCGAGATGAAAGTTCTGGCGAGCGGGAATGCTTATGTCGGGATTGAGACGATTCAGGATTTGGTTCAGGAAGAGTTGATGCGCGGGGGCCACTTTAAGGTGGCGGAAGCCTTTATTACTTATCGAGCTGAACGAGCGATGATGCGGCTCAGTGAACGCGCGACCAAGGCATCGAGCGATCAGTTTGAAATGATTTCGGTGCTGGATGCGGCGGGCAACAGCATTTTTTGGGATGGCGAGGATTTGCGCAAGCGGATCGATTTTGCTTTGATTGGGCTGGAAATTGACATGCCGAAAGATCGGCTAGAGGTTGAGCTTCGGCGGAGCATCACGAGTGATATTCCGGCGGCGGATTTGCGCAAGTTGATCATTATGAATGCAAAAACGCTGATGGAGAAGGATGCGGATTTCCGGTTTTTTGCCGCTCGGATTTTGTTGAGTTACATTTATGAAGAGGTTTTGGGTTGGGACATTGTCAAGGATGGGGTTGAGAGACTCAAGAGTTTCCACGCCCAGGCGTTCACGAAATATATTCAGCGGGCAATTGAGATTGAGCGGCTGTCTCCGGATTTGCGGGTTTATGATTTGGCGAAGCTTGCGAACGCGCTTGACCCAACGGCGGATTTGGACTTTGATTTTCTTGGGATTCAGACGCTTTATGATCGCTATTTAATTACGGATAAGACATCGAGCCGGCATCACGTGCGCTTGGAGACGCCGCAGATTTTCTGGATGCGGGTGGCGATGGGCTTGTTTAAGGATGAAGAGAATCGGGAGGACAAGACAATTGAGCTTTATCAGCTTTATAAGAGTCGCCGGTTCTGCAGCAGTACGCCGACGTTGTTCAATTCGGGGACTTTGCGGAGCCAGCTGAGCAGTTGCTACCTTTACAAAGTGGACGACTCGATTGAGAGCATTATGATTCGGGGGATTGCGGAAAACGCGTTCCTGAGCAAGTGGGCGGGTGGTCTTGGTGGAAGCTGGACGAGCGTTCGGGGGACGGGTGGATACATTCAGGGTACGAACGGCGAGAGCCAAGGGGTTATTCCGTTCCTTAAGATGCACAACGACCAGTTGGTGGCGGTGAACCAAGGCGGAAAGCGCGCTGGTTCGGGCTGTGCTTATCTGGAAACTTGGCACAACGACATTATCGACTTTATGGAGCTCCGCCGCAACACCGGCGATGAGCGACGGCGCACTCACGACATGAACACGGCGAACTGGATTCCGGACTTGTTTATGAAGCGGATGGAAGGCCGGGAGAAGTGGACGTTGTTCCGGGCGAACGAGGTTCGGGATTTGCACGATCTTTATGGCAAGGCGTTTGAAGATCGCTATGTTGAATATGAAGCGATGGCGAAGCGCGGCGAAATTTGGGGCCGGGAGATGGAGGCGCTTGATCTTTGGAAGCAGATGCTCAAGCTCTTGTTTGAAACAGGGCACCCGTGGATTACATTTAAGGATCCGTGCAACTTGCGGTCGCCGCAGGATCATGTTGGGGTGATTCACTCATCAAACCTCTGCACAGAGATTACGTTGAACACGAGCAAGGATGAGACGGCGGTTTGTAACCTTGGGTCGGTTTTGATTGATAACCATTTGACTCCGGAAGGGGATATTGACCATGTTAAGCTACGCGAGACGATTCGGGTAGCGGTTCGGGCGCTGGATAACGTGATTGACATCAACTTTTATCCGACGGATGCGGCGAAAACGGCGAATACGCGGCACCGTCCGGTTGGGCTGGGCGTGATGGGCTTGCACCATGCGCTGTTTGCGAAGGGAATTGAATTTGCTAGCCCCGAGGCGGTTGAGTTTAACGATGAGATGATGGAGGCGATTGCGTTTTATGCGTATGAGGCTTCGTCGGATTTGGCGGCGGAGCGTGGTTCTTATTCGACCTTTAAGGGTTCGAAATGGGATCGGGGCTTGTTGCCGCTTGATACGTTAGAGATTTTGGAGCGTGAGCGTGGGGTTCCGGTTGAGGTTCCGCGTGGCGGGAAGATGGACTGGAATGTTTTGCGCGAGAAGATTCAGGCGCAAGGGATGCGGAACTCGAACGTGCTGGCGATTGCGCCGACGGCGACGATTGCGAACATCACGGGCACCAGCCCTTGTATTGAGCCGCTTTACAAGAACATGTATGTGAAGAGCAACCTGAGCGGTGACTTTGTGGTTGTGAATCCGTTCATGGTGAAGGATCTCAAGGCGCGCGGACTTTGGACTCCGGAGATTATTGACCAAGTCAAGTATTTTGATGGAGAGCTGGATGCGATTGAGGAGATTCCGGCGGACCTCAAGAAGAAGTATGCGACGGCGTTTGCGATTCCTTATGACTATATTTTGGATGCGGGCGCGCGGCGTCAGAAGTGGATTGATCAGAGTCAGTCGTTGAACTTGTTCCTTGGTCAGGCGGATTTGAAGACTTTGTCGCACATGTATCGGCGGGCTTGGCGGGTCGGTTTGAAGACGACTTATTACCTGCGGACTTTGGGTGCGAGCAATATTGAGAAGGCGACGGTTGCGGTGAAGAAGCAGGCGGATGAGCGGAAGGTTTATTCGGAGGCGGAGGTTGCGGCTTGTTCGATTGAGGCGATGCGGAACGGTGAGGAGTGTGAGGCTTGTCAGTAGCGAGGGATGTTAAAGCTTAGTCAAAGCGTATTGGACAAATCATTTACGATTTCCACGGGACTTGAGGAGCATTTCGATTGAATGACTTTGATTTTCAATTCTCGCGAGTAACTCTCTTTCAGCCCGATCAATAAGAATCATCCAATCATGACCAAATGGAATATTACTTGACCATACTCGCAAATCAGTTTCTTCTAATGTTTCTATTATGTGGCTCGTGATTTCAATCGTCTCTTGCGTAGTGTCCAACGAATATCTTTCAATAATTCTTTGAACGAAGTCTTTTGTACTTTGATCATTTACACGGCTGTCATTAACGTAGCCAAGTTGCTAAAGACACATATACACTTGAAAGAGATGGCTATCATTATCTGTATTCAAAGCAACATGATGTTCCTTACTATGATTTGAAAAGCGATATAGAGTCAACTTGAGAGATTTCAAATATTCCTTATAACTCAATGTCGAAAGAAAGTCACCATCGACACTCAAGGACTTCTTAAAGTCACCGAGAACAGGAATAGCATAACTTGAAATAAAAACTTCAGGAGATTCATTGAAGAATGAGTCGAAAAAACCACTAATATTTGAATCTGTTGCTAACGAATTCGCAATTGTAAAGATCAACTCTCGGTTTTCGATGTGAGCCACAAATTTACCAGCAAAGAATTCGACAAAAGTCTTGTGGGCATATGAGTACTCAAAGCCATCCTGCAATATTAGGCATACTCGCTTTTGTAAATCGTCTAAATAGTCATCAGCGTCAACCTTAAGAGAAACTAGCTTGCAAGCAGACTTAATACTTTTCTTCAAATAGTTAGAGGTCATTGGACGAAGCCCTTGTTGTAAGCAAATAAAGCAGAGTGCCGCAAAAATTCTTCCAAAGTCATCCATGGCGAGGTGCGATTTGTAAACTCTCTGATAGCCCCCTGGTTTCGAAGCATCATGGCGGTGAAACAGAGTTTCGTATGCCTGCTCGTAAAACAAATGCCACTTTTTTGGGATTTCAGCATTCTTTGAAAACATAACGAGCATTAGTGAAAGAAGAAGAGGCGATGATGTAAATGTATCATGTGAAAGGTGCAATGTGGATTTTAGTAACGCGATAAAACGCTTTTTAATATCATCCGCAAAAACAGATTGCTCGATGACCAGGACAGAAAGCTCAAGGGTTAGAGGCTCCACATGGAAACAGCGAAAAAGTTCCCAGGATTGAGTGTTCATCGGACGGGAAGATAGAAAAATTGGACAAAGGGGATATTGTTCAGCTATTTCTTGAATTTGTTTTTCAATCAAAGGTTTCTTTGCATCAATAATCTCATCGAAGCCGTCTAAGAACAAGCATAGTTTACCGGTCGAAAGCAAATGGGAAAAATCTTCATCGGTCAACCTTACTATTGCTCCTTTATTTACAGATGCTAATAGAATACTCAGTAGGGAGTCTTCATTATCATTGACAGAACGAAGGTATAAAAATAAAGGCAAATACTGTCTAGATGAAAGACATTGTAAAAATAAATACCTGAAAGCCATTGATTTGCCAGTTCCAGCCGTGCCTATTAGGAAAGACCTTGTTGCGCATCCGATAAGCTGATTGAAATCAACTATGAGTTGCTGGTCGTCACCATGGGTAAGTTCCTGGGGAACATAAATATCATTTAAGCTAACTGGATCTTCATTCAGTAGTGTTTTAACATAGAGTTGTTTTTTGTATTGGACAGAATAATAATTAGTAAAACATTTATCGGAGTGTAATAAAATGGCCTTGCGGGCTTTATTTGCAAGTTTTGGTATCTCAGAAAGCCAAACAGGTAACTGCTCGGTAATGACTTGCGTTACGATAGGAGCGATTGCAGGGTCAAGCACTAAAGGGTCCATGAGAGCACATTACTTGAATTGGTGGTCAAAAAGCAATGCTTGACTTAGATATGGGTGTTGTCAATTTGTCTTGTATTTCTTTATCCTTTTTCATTTCCTTATAGTGCCAATTGAAATATTCCGGGAGAGTATAATGAAAAAAGTAACACTTCTGGGAGATGAAGCAACAAGGGTTTGCAGTTTGGCACGTCGGGATTTGAATAGCTTCGACAATTGTTTTAGGGAAGGGGTGTTGTTGGTTTGTATCTTCAAGTTTGGAATGCTGTTGCGAGTACCTCGAAGCATTAGTAGTTGGATAGTATCAATTAGCAGAGGGTGGTGAATGATTCTTAGTTGAAGGGGGCGTCGGGGCTGGGGAGTCGGGTTTGGGCGTTGACGATGAGGGCGTTGGTTTGGGGGCCGTCCGTTTTGGGTGCATTGCTGTCGGATGAGAGTGAGGGGGGCGTTGAGGAATCGGGCGGGGGGTTTATGACTGGTTGGAGATGGATCCCAGATTATTTCTGGAGTAACAACGTTTGAGTTTTATCATTCCCTGCCTATTGCCATGCAAAAGGCAGGGGCACTCCAAGTTGGCGGATTTTTGGAGTTTGTTATTACACTGGTTTCACCAGTGCCTCCCATAGTATGCGGCTGGTGGAGGATGGGTGGCTCCCCGGGCGGAATGGCATGGGTGTGGGATTGCTTTACTCATGGCAAGCGATCAGACTTAGAGGTTGTTTGGGTTCCCGCCTGCGCGGAGATGACGTGGGCGGGAGTTGGTTTTTTCACTGGTTTCACTAGTGGCAAATGGGTGTGTTGAAAGCGCTGGAACCCCACCTCCCCGCCTTCGCGAGGACAGGCTCTGCCCCTCCCCTGAGAGGGGAGGGATGGTTTGCAGCAGATTCACTGGTTTCACCAGTGGCACGCGAGGTGT